>JANJUO010000633.1 GCA_024710535.1 bacterium | reverse complement strand
AAATACCTAATTCAAACTTAAATAAATATGACCGGAACCTTGTAAAATCCATAATCTTATTTTCACGATAAAAAATTCCTAATCCAACTCTACCCCAAAAATTAAAACCATTTTCTTTAATGTTGATATATGAAGGCATTATGCAATAAAATGAAGTAAAGCCGTTATCAAGTGTTTCTGGAATGATGACATTACGCAATGATAAACCAAGGTTGTAATTTTTTAGAATAGGAAAATATAGACCATATCCAAAACACAAATTTGAAGGATGACCAGCCATAATACCACCTTCAAATGCAACTACCTCATAAATACTAAATCTCATTCCCAAATTCATTAAAACTATATCAAAATTCGAAAGATGTATATCAAACTTTAATTTATCAATAGTTTCAATATCTTTTTTTGGTATTAAACTATCAACTTTTTGGATACAAAATCCACTTTGATAAAAAATCATTACCAAAATTGCAATAACAAAAATTCTCTTTAACATCAATGTAATTCCAAATAAATCAATTCCCAGGTTATATTATTTTTACTTTCAAAACTATCAAAGTCTTGCATTATATATTTTATTTGACCAACATCAGGTGCATACCAATAATGGAAAATGATTGGTACTTCATAATTGTAGTCTGTTCCATCAAGTTTTTTTGAATAAGGTTTGTAGTAAATGCAGTCATAATTGCCGTTTGGTACATTTATTGTTGTATCAAGATTAGCCACTTTAATTCCAAAAGTGATTGTGTCGGTTTCAAAATTCACTTCATCTTTCAATATTAATGAATCAACCATATTATGTTCATTTAACTGGCAGGGAAACTTCAAAAAAGGTCTGTCGCAACAGTCATTAAGTATATTTCTTGTTAATAATCCCCAATTTGAATTTCTAAAGAATAATTCATTTGAAGATCAACATACCAAGTTTCACCATTAATCAATGTATCTTTGATTATCTTGAGCGTATCATAAATCACAGATAATGTATTTCCAACTGAATCAATTTTTGTTAATCTACCAATCCATGTATTTCCTATGGCTAATGGCATAATTACATTTCCTTGAGCTTGTAGAAAATTAACACTATTTTCTTGGCAACTGTATTGTAAAGGTATAATAATACAGATTAAAACTAAAATCATTATCTTTCTCATTTTTTTATTCCTTAATTATTAACTTTTTGATTTCTTCGTTTTCTTTTTTGAGTTGAATTAGGTGTAGTGTGAGTTCTTCTATTTTTTGGAGTAATTTTGCATTCATTTCTCCTAATTCAATGCCATTCTTTGAAACATCATTTGCAGAAGGTAAATTTGGTAAGTGTTTATTTTGCTTTATGAATTTCTCTGTTTCTTCCAAACTTGTTAATTGATAATTTTCAGCAAATACGAAATCGGGCCAACACAATTCATCATCAAGTGAAACTCTTACTTCTTTGGCACATATTTTTCCGTCAACAACAAGTTTTTGTTTTGGATTGATTACACCAATACCTACATTTCCCTCGCGAGTAAAAACGACTTTTGTTACAACAACTTCTGAACCATCGGAGCATTGTTGTACACCAGTCTTAAAAAATAAACCGCCATATACCCCTGTTTCCTGCCAATCGTCATTATTCTCTATCCACCAAGGATATGCTTGTAAATGAGGTGCTACACATCCACCAACCAATCCAGTTGCTCTATAAAGTCTAATTGAAGGATTACTATTGTGAGAGCCAATAGTAACTTTGGTTGGTAAATCTGACATTTGAACTTCAAATTTTGCTTTTGGGTCTGTTACTCCAATACCCATATTTCCATTAATAATACGAAATACTTCTCTTGAAGAATATTCTGCTTCTGAAAGTATAGGGCTGGCACAATGAAATGCTAATCCTGCTTTTACTTTTCTGTTTGGGTTTATGAAATCATAATCTCCGCTATTATCGTCAATTGTTCTTATTTCTGCAGTTTTCCACTTTCCATTCGATGATTTTGACCAAAAATCAATAAATGACATACCAAATTTTTTATCTTCTAATGATTGACCATTAATATAGGAATTTGTAATGAATCTTAAGGAAGATGGATTGTGTGTATAAAGAGAATCTTGTATTGAAAATGGTTTCAAAGTTGAATGAAGTGTAAGTATTGCTTTGTTGTCGTTAAATGTTGCATTGATTGAAGCAAATCCATTTTCGGTCCAGCTAAGATGCCCAAACCATGGATATTGATTTTCCATATAAAACCGCCATTTGCTTTCATAGCATGTTGTTTGTTGGGCATACATATTATAACCCATAATTACGCTAAGTATATATATATATATACTTACCTTGTTTTGATAATACAGTTGCTATCATAAAAAAATCCTAAAATGTTGATAAATCCCTATTTTTTGGAAACAAATGTTTAATTTGTGTTGTTTCCGATTCCAAATTATAAATATTTTTCCTTAATTCCAAAAGATAATTGTGATTATAATAACAAAAATATATTATTTTGAGTTGTTTGTTGTTAGGTGTTGGTAATTTATACTATCACAAAAAAACCTTCCAAAGTTTTAACTAAGGAAGGTTTTACAATTAAATAATCACTTAATATTCAAATCTTAAGTGCCGGCATTGTAATCGTTTATGTAGAATAACTGTTCTTCAGTTAATGAATCAATACCCAAGCCCATCATTTCTAATTTTGTTTTTGCAACAAATTCATCTTGGTCAAGTGGAATATCCATAACTTCGATAGGCATTTTTTCGCCTGATTTATATCTTTCAACCAAGGATAAATGCGCCATAAATTGATTAGCAAAAGACATATCCATTACTTCTGATGGATGACCTTCTGCCGCCGCAAGATTGATAAGTCTGCCTTGAGCAAGCAAATAAACTCTATTGCCATTTTTCAAAGTGTATTCTTCGCAATTTGGACGGATTGTTCTTTTCTTAGTAGAAACTTCTTCCAATTCAGGAATATTAATTTCAGCATCATAATGACCGGTGTTACAAATAATTGCACCATCTTTCATTTTTTCAAAATGTTGCTTACGGATAACATCTTTTACGCCTGTTGCAGTAACGAAAATATCGCCAACTGAAGCAGCAGTATCCATAGTCATCACTTCGTGACCTTCAAGAATACCTTTCAAAGCGGCAGTTGCTCTAACTTCGGTAACGATTGTATTGGCGCCCAAACCTTTTGCTCTTTTTGCAACGCCTGATCCGCAATGACCATGACCAGCAACAACGAAATTCTTACCAGCAATTAAAACTGAAGTTGCACGAATAATACCATCGATTGTAGATTGACCAGTTCCATAAACATTATCAAAATCCCATTTAGTTTCTGCATCATTAACAGCATAAACAGGATATAACAATTTGCCAGCGGCTTCGCGTGAACGCAAACGATGAACGCCTGTAGTTGTTTCTTCGGAGCCACCAATAATGTGAGTAGTAGCAAGTTCAGGATATTTTTCATGAACTGTATCTATCAAATCGCAACCATCATCAAGAGTAAGATGTGGTTTTGCATCAATTGTGCGTTCGATACACCAGTAGAAATCTTCCATATTGCCATACCAAGCATACATTTTGATGCCGTCATTTGCAAGAGCCGCCGCAACTGCATCATGTGTGGATAATGGATTACAACCTGACCAAAGAACTTCTGCACCACATTCTTTCAATGTGCGGATTAATACTGCAGTTTCTTTAGTTACATGAAGGCAACCAGCAATTGTAAAGCCTTCGAAAGGTTTTGTTTTGCTATATTTTTCACGCAAACCCATCAAAACGGGCATTCTTGATTCAGCCCAATCGATAAGCAACTGACCTTCGTCAGCAAGATTTATATCTCTAACGCAATATTGTCCTTCTACTTCAGAGAAGTTACCTGTTGCTTTTTTTTGAGGTATATTCGACATTTAAATTTCCTTTTTTTTAATATATATTAAAACTAATTTACTTCTATAGAATGATTAACTATGTAATCTAAAATGCTTCCTTCGTCAATGCTGATTAAGTCATCCTTTTTATATAATTTCGGTTCAATTCTTAAATCAACTTGACGAGCTAAATTCCATAATTTTGGACCAATTTCAAAAAATTCATCTAAACTTTTGTAATTTATAAACAGTGCTACATCAATATCACTTTCATCGTTATACGTTCCATTTGCATAAGAACCAAAAATCAAAGCTTTACTTAACTCGAAATTCTCTTCAACCTTCGATTTGTAATTCTTTACAATTTCTACTATTTTATGTGGTGAAGTATCCATAATTCATATCTTTTAAATTAACAGACAAGAATGTCTTTACTACTGTTATTATAAATATTTTACTATTTTCTGGATTCTTCACTTTGTTCAGAATGACAATTAGCAAATTTAAATTCTTAATTGGAATTACGCTAATTTCTTAAACAAATCCACCAAATCCAATTTTTCCCATGGGAACATATTTCTGCCAAAATGACCATAAGCCGCAGAAGCACGGAAAATTGGCTTTCTTAAGTCGAGGCGTTCAATAATTCCTTTTGGTGATAAGTCAATGTTTTCGCTGATGAATCTTTCCAAATCTCTCGGATTTACTTTTGAAGAACCATGAGTAGCCACATGAATACTTACAGGTTGTGGAACGCCAATAGCATACGAAAGTTGGATTGTACATTCATTGGCAACACCTGCAGCAACAATATTCTTTGCAATGTGTCTTGCGGCATAAGCTGCTGAACGGTCAACTTTAGTTGCGTCTTTGCCTGAGAATGCTCCACCACCGTGAGGTGCTTTTCCGCCATAAGTATCAACGATAATTTTTCTACCAGTTAAGCCAGTATCTCCATGTGGTCCACCAATAACAAAACTACCTGTTGGATTCACATAGTATTTTGTATTAACATCAAGATATTGAGCAGGAATAACATTTTTGATTAATAATTCAATCACATCATCTTTGATTTTGCTTTGCTTTGCATCTGGATGGTGTTGAGTAGAAATCACAACTGTATCCACTCTAACGATTTCATTATTTTCATTATACTCAATAGTAACTTGAGACTTCGAATCAGGTCTCAAATATGGCATATCATTTGAATTTTTTCTGATATCGGCTAATTTTTCAACTAATTTGTGAGCATACATAATTGGAGCAGGCATCAATTCTTCTGTTTCAGTATTTGCATAGCCGAACATCATACCTTGATCACCAGCGCCTCCAGTATCAACACCCATTGCAATATCAGGTGATTGATGATTAATAACATTGATAATAGCCGCAGAATCTGCATCAAATCTCAAACCTGCATCTACATAACCAATATCACGAATAACATCGCGAACCAATTTCTGCAAATCAACATAAGTATTAGTGGTAATTTCGCCACCTACAACAATCATACCTGTTGAAGCAAAACATTCGCAAGCAACACGACTTGCAGGATCATCTTTGAGCATTGCATCAAGAACAGCATCTGATACTTGATCGCAAATCTTATCTGGATGCCCTTCGGAAACTGATTCCGAAGTAAACAAATATGAGTTTTTTTCCATTACTATAACCTTATTTATTTTAAAATTTATATTCTTATTTATATAATTCAAGCTTCTGAAATCTGGCTTGAATCACCAACATTCAATTTATGAAAATTACCTTTTACATCAGCATCATTTCCAATAATTGATTCGTCAAGTAAAGACGAATAAACACAAGAATTATAACTGATAATAGAATTTCTTATTACAGAATCTTTCACCTCAGCACCATCTGCAATTGAAGTATATGGTCCAATTACAGATCTTTTGACTGTCGCATTTTTTGAAATATAGACAGGCGGTATAATTATCGTGTCTTCCATTGCTTCATATTGTGGCTTTTTATCCAAAAGGAATCTGTTAGTTGAAAGTAAAGTTTCAGGTTTTCCACAATCATACCAGCCATCTACCGGAAATGTTTCAAAAGTTTCGCACTTTTCAAGCATTAACTGAAGCGCATCTGTCAGTTGATATTCCCCTCTTGTACGAATGTCCTTATCGATCAATTCTTGTAAGCAATTGGAAATCAATTCTGAATTTTTGATATAATATAGACCAACTATTGCTAAATTTGAAATTGGTGTTTCCGGTTTTTCAATTAATTTGATAATTTTTCCTTGCTCATCAGTAAGAACCACGCCAAATCTTCTTGGATCGTCAACTGTTTTTACTCCAATCAAACTATTATTGGAATTTCTAATAACAGATAAATCAACATCAAAAATAGTATCGCCTAAGATAATAAAAAGTGGCTCATCTTTTTGATATGTATTGCGTCCTGTCCAAATTGCGTGTCCTAAACCAAGTCGTTCATGCTGCTCTACAAAAGAAAATTCCATTGAAGAGTATTTTTTTAAAACAAAATCTTTTACCAATTCACCCATATAACCGGTAATAATAGTTGCTTTATTGATATTTTGCTCAATTAGAGCATCTAAAATGTGCCCTAAAATTGGCTTTCCAGCAACATTTAGCAAAACTTTTGGCAATGAGTAAGTGAATGGGCGGAGTCGCGTTCCCACACCGGCAACCGGAATAACTGCTCTCATCTATAATAAATTACATTTATTTCAACAACATATAAAAATACAAAATTACGATTTTATTATGATATAATATAAATAAAAGGAAAAATTAATATTTAAATTTAAAAAAAAGCCCTTCAAAATTGAAGGGCTTCGTTTAAAACTTACAATCAATATTATTACTTAACGACTGTGAATTTCTTCATCAGAAGAACATCATCAGAATTAAGAATAACATGATAAGCTCCGCTTGTTAAATTAGCAGAATTAATGTTCATATTAAATGAACCTGCAGTTTGTGTTCCTTCGAATAATACTGCAACTTCTTTTCCATTCATATCAAAAATACTAATCTTAATATTTGAAGCATTCGACAATGAATATTCGAATGAAGCATTATTAGATACAGGATTTGGAGATACTTCTGTTAAGTTAATATTTGCATTGTTTCCATTGATTGATACAAATTTTGTTTCGCTATAACCAACTGTACCATCTTTATCAACCATTTTAAGTTTGTAAGCATATACATTACCGTAATTTACATTATTATCAACGATTGGTCCATAATAAGCAACAGATGAACTGCTACCATTTGCTTTTTCGTTAGCAATAGAAGTAAATTCACTAATACCGGCAGTTGAAACTTCTGCTCTTTGAACTTCAAAATAAGAAGAGTTGATTTCGCTTGCAGTTGACCAGCTAAGATCAACGCGTTTGCCAGCAGGAGTTGCTTCAAATGAAAGCAATTCAACTGGAACAACCACACTTCCTTCATCTTCTATGTAGTCGATAATTGCTCTAAGAACTTTTTGAATGTCTGCCCAATGTCTCCAGTCAATACCAAGATAAACAACGTTATAAGGAATCGTAGCAGTAGTCAATGTTGCAATTCTTTTTTCATCTTTCACTTTAAGGAAAGGACCATCTTGGTAATGATAATCATATTTGAAACCGATATTAGTAACACCAAAGCCAGCATTATCTCTATCAAACAAACCAGCTTTTGGATAATCATCATTCAAAAATGAAGTTGATTTTATTTGGAATAATTGATTAACAGCAAGTTTTACGCCTTTAACATATAAACCATTATAATCTCCGTTGTCATTTGCAGGATTTGATGGAGTTGCTGCTTTTGCATTCAATACCAATTTAACCCAAGCTGCATTTGCAACGCTTTCGTTTCTTACCATTTCCTGAGAAGCAATAACAAAGTTTTTCTTTTCTTCAACTGTACCTGCATCAAGGAAGCTAACGATAGATTCTCTATCTACTCTTCTTAATAATGATGGAACGCCAGCTTTTGTATCATGACCATCCACCCAGAATAATGAGCGATAAATAGTATAATCAATAGAGCGTGGTTCCCATTTATTTCTGTCAAAAATATCGATGTCGATTCTTGGTTGTTCCAAATCTAAGTTTACTCTCCAGCCCAAATATTCAAAACCTTTAACCAAAGTGTCAAGATTTACATTAGCTGCAATATTTGAAATTGGCGAAGTAGATGTAACAGGCATAATATCTTCAGCAGAAACCAT
>JANJUO010000480.1 GCA_024710535.1 bacterium | reverse complement strand
GGTAGAGGAGAGATTGTATCTCCCAATATGGTTTGCCGATAATTTCTTCTGCATTCCATCCGGTAATACGAGCCAAACTTGCATTCCAATCAGTAATGATTCCCTTTTCATTATATAGCAGAATTCCATCCAAAGATTTTTCAATATATTTTTTTAATATGAAATTATTCGATTTGAAATATAATTCGTTTGCTTTGAAACTGCTAATGTCCTGAATAATCGCAAAAAATCTTTTAGGGTTGTTATCATCATCCCATTCTACAATTTGACCATTCATCAATAAAGTTTTATAACCATCTTTTTGGGATTTGAAGTCAAATTCGCAATACAATTTGTCAGAATATCCATCGATAACTGTTTTGATATTATCAGAGAACAATTTTCTATGCTGCTCAATGATCATCAACTCAAAATTATCTCTATTGCATTCCCATTCATCCTTTTTATAACCATAATAATTGAGCCATTCCTGATTTATTAGCAAATTATCAGCCATTATGTTATAATCAAAAGTTCCAATATTAATTGAATTAAATAGTAATTTGATATTATTGAAAGATTGGTTGAGATTAATTTCGTTAGTTTTTATATCATTAATATTTGATAGAGTTCCAATTGTATGGCTTAGATTTTTATTTTCGTCAAGAAAGACTGTTTGATAATCATTTACCCAAATATAATCACCATTTGAATTCAAAATTCTATATTGATAGTTAATATTGAATTTTAATTTATCTGAATTTTGAATTGCCTTATTTAACTTTTCGAAACCTAACTTCAAATCAATAGGATGAATTTTTGAATGAATAAAATCAATAGTAAGATTTTTATAATCGGCAATTTTGATACCAATAAAATTCTCAATAGAATCGCTTAGAAAGGCAAAAAATCTTGTTTGGAAATTTTCAAAATAATAAACAACATTAGGATTGTCGGATATATTTATGAAATTATCCTTCTCGAAACCTATAATATTCTTTAAATTGCTTGTCTTTTTCATTTTATTCAGTATAATACGTTCCAAAAATTATAAAATTACAAAAATAATAAAGAATAATAATGATTTTTTTTTTATTTTTTAAAATAAGTGCAAATAAAAAAAGAAAAAGGCACTTTTCAGTGCCTTTTTTGAGATTTCAGTGATGTTTGTGCTTATCTATATCATCAAAAAACGGGTCATGCTTATGATGTACTTCATGTTCGTGAAAACCGGTAAACATAGATTTGAAATTACTAAGTAAAGTATCACCATGAGTTGCCAAATAAATATGACCAAACATAAATAGACTTAAAAAATAACCAACAACGATATGCAAAATTGCCATAGGCCATACTCCACCCATTCCAAGAAAGCGTTCAGGCGCCAATTCTGGAAACATTAGCAAGGTTCCACTTATGCAAACCAATGGCATCATAAAAAACATAATTCCAAAATAAGAAACCTGTTGTAATGGATTAAATTTCTGCTCTTCAGATGTATGATAAGGGTGATCTTCACCTCTAAAAACGCCCCAAACATAGTATTTGCCCTGATGGAAAAGACGAATAGTCATACCCTTGATTGGAGGAATATATTGTTTGTAGTTTCCACTAATAATATTAAAGAGAACATAAAAAATGTAATTCAAAGTCAATAATATTCCTGCGGCGTTATGGGCAACAATAGCAGTTTCAAATGATAGATAAAGCGAACTTGTTGCCGAATAATGTAAACTAATTCCGGTAGCAATCAATACAAAAAATAATGCCGCATTAATCCAATGCCAAGAGCGAAGCCATAAAGGATAAAGATACATCTTAATTTTCATTTTTCACCTTTTGTTTTCTTTTTTTTGAAGAATACCATCTTAGAAATCCATGACCAAACACACCAAAAACTACACCTGCAAAAAGTAATCCACTCAAAGTATCCAAATAAATATTACGAGTTGTGCCGATTACATAAGCATCAGAAAGTAGAGTGCCGTTAAGAAATCCATATTTATCTCTTGATGCTTGCTTCTCATGAATATAGAGTTTTGTCATCAAAAGAGAATTTTTTGAATGGCAATTTTCGCATTGCTTAACAGTTTGCTCTCTATTCAAAATATTATGAGAAAGATTCGGTGGTGCATAAGATGAATGGCAATCAATACATCTGACCGTTTCCCAATGCTTTTCCAAACTTGGAAGCCACTCATGAGCTTTATCAACAGTTAATAAATTGTACTTCGACATCATATCATTATCTGCATGGCATTTAACACAATGAATCATCTTTGTATTAGCCACTGTATTGAAATTCATCTTGTTGTTTGTGAATACTTCATGCGGAACATCAGGCATAGATTGAATACTATGCTCGGAGTGACAATAAGTACAATTTGGTGAATCTTTGCTTCCTTTTTTCAAGGATCTACCATGAATACTTTTCATATATTCATCAGTCAATTCTGTATGACATTTACCACATAAATCAGGAATATTGTAATGATTAATTTTGGAAGTAGGGACGGATGCTCTTTGTAATTTATGAACACCATGACAATCCACACAAACAGCTGCTTTTTGATTACCTCGCAAAATAGCCATTCCATGAGCAGATTCTTCGTAATTAATCAAGGATTTTGCAAATTGGCTTGATTGATTTTTGTTATTTAAATGGCAATTAAGACACATTTTTTCTTGATTTACTTTTAATTGAACTCTTTCTAATTTTGTTCCTTTTGTAATTTGATAAGAGTGGCAATTTATACAATTAGGCACTTGTCTATTATGAACTTCATATTGAAAATGATGTTCAGACAGTAAATGATCTTCCTTTTGCTGTTTGTGGCAAGTTCCACAAAAATCAGTAGAATTAACAAAAAATGTTTTTGATGTAGGATTTTTTGAAGATGTAACACCGTGATCTCCATGACATCCTTTGCAATTTACATCCGACGAGCCACCCATTCCATTTGACAAAGCCATTTGGGGATGGAAATTATGTTTCTTGGCAAAATCTTTATGGCATGAAGTACAATTCACAGGAGTGATATTTTCTTTATGAGGAATATCGTCAGGATTGAATCCCTGATGACAATCAACACACTTCATTTTTGCATGCACAGATTTCGACAAAACGAATTTTTTTACGGCTAATGATATTGTTTTACCATTTTTATCCATTGTGATATCAGGATCACTATGGCAATCCAAACAAGTAGAATTATCTTGTGAGAAAAGAATTTGAATTCCAAAAGCCGTCAAAATCAAGACTATGTATAAAAATTTATTCATATTAATCAAAAAATACTTCAACATATCTAAATACTTTTTTAAGAGTAAACTTATCTACCATTAGAAAAATATTTAATGAAATGCCCTTTTCGTTTTTGTAAGAAAAGGGCAAATTAATATTCACAAAAAACATTCTATGTATGACTAAACAGTCATTGCTTAGTAATTATGCCTTTTTTTACTTTAAACCAGCTAACCATTTAGTTAAAGTTTCTAAATCTGCTGCTTCTCCTTTGAAAGCAACCGGATGTTTTTTACCATTTAAATCTGCTTCTTTCTTTAAATATTTTGCAAAGAAAGCAGCATCATTTTTTTCGCCAGTTTTTGATAAATCAACAGTTTTGTCTGTTTTCTTTTTTGCTTCAATTTTTTGAGAATCAATGCTATGGCAATTTGAGCATTTAGCATCAGTATAAATAGTTTTGCCATCTTTTGCATCTTGGCCATTAACAGACAAAGACATACCGAATAATAATCCGGTAACTACACTCATTGCGAGTAATTTTTTAATTGTTTTCACTTTTTTCTCTCCTTTTTAAGAGTTAATAAATTTACAAATGTTCGTTTAAAAATTTGCAAAAATTAATTTGCATTATAAACTACGTAAAATTAATAAATTTTTTTTAATTAATTAAGAAAAAAATACAAAAAATACAAAAAAAATGAAATATTTTGGATTTATGTATCAAATTTATCAAAAATAACAATAATATT
>JANJUO010000473.1 GCA_024710535.1 bacterium | reverse complement strand
AATTTTAAAAAACAACCGCTTGTTTTTTTTAATTAGAAAAATTTTTTTTAATCAATTAAAAAAAACAATAATTTGTTTTTGTGGGTTTTTACACCCGACACTTTTCTGGGCGTCAGTTGTAACAACTGACGAAACAGTATTTATGGATATCTCGCATTGCTCGACATGACTAATTTCTACTTCGATGTCATTAGGAACCGCAGGTGAGAAATCCATAAAAATCAATACATTAAATAATTCTGGATTCCTCTCTTTGTTTGGAATGACGAATTTTCAGTTAAGAAAATGTGCAAATCCAGAAGTGAATATTGCTTGTATGAAAGCAACTTGGTATAAACCCAATCCCCGATACCCAAACTTGATTTCTCAACAGTGGTTATTAATGATGGAAGTGGAAATTCACAATTAACATTTACTTCAAAATAAAATCATAAAATGATTCTACATTTTCAGCGTGCTTTTTGATGTCGAATAGAGTTAATGCTCGCTTGCGGGCAGATTTTGCAAATTCTGAATACATTTTTTCATCATTCATAAATTTTGAAACAGCATTTGCAATTTGTCTTGGTGAATTTTGCTCAACTAAGATACCGGTATCTTCGGAAATTGCTTCGCGTATTCCAGAAATATTGGTGCCGATTACAGGTTTTCCGCAAGCCATTCCTTCAATCAACACTCTGCCCATTCCCTCGATTCCTTCATAGGAAGGCAGAATCACAATATCCGATGCCTGCATCCATTTGTGTATTTCTTTTTGATGCTCAATGATTTTAAGATTATTTTGCAAATTATTTTCATCAATAAAATTATTAATTCTTGCATAATCTTCATCATTATTTGCTTTGCCAATCAACAAATATAAAAAATTATCAGTACCGTTTTGCTTTAAAT
This sequence comes from bacterium, assembly GCA_024710535.1. Taxonomy (GTDB): domain Bacteria; phylum Bacteroidota; class Ignavibacteria; order Kapaibacteriales; family UBA2268; genus JANJUO01. Next base: position 5,264 of record JANJUO010000473.1, on the reverse strand, counting down.
AATTCGCAGATTCAATAAAATCATAAACGCCTTTGCCTTTATTTATTTGCCCAATAAATGAAACAATAAACTTATTTTCTGGTAAATTTAATTCATTCCGAATTTGCAATTTATCTGTTGGGCAAAAAATATCGCAAAATACGCCATTATAAATAGTGCGGGTTTTATGCTCAATTTCACTAAAATTAGAGAATCTTCTTTGAATATCATTGGCAATCAAAATCACACCATCTGCCCATTTTGTGATTAAATTATCTGTTTTATCAGGTCGGGCAAGTCGAGAATGCCAAATCATTTTAGCATTAGTGAATTTTTTTGCGAAGCCGAATACCAAGGCATCTCTTTCGGTATCTGTATGAATAATATCAATTTTATTTTCTTTAATAATTTTGATAATTTTCTTAATCAAAGAAATGATTTTGAATAGATTTTTTGGTTTGAGTGGGAATAATTCAATCGCGAATGTATTGCAATTTAGGGATTTTGCCTTATCGAGAAGTTCACTGCTTTCAGGAGCCAAAACATAAGGATTAACATTTTGTCTGTTTAAATTCTCAATCAAAGCAAGCATACTTTTCTGTCCGCCCATTCTAAAATGCGGATAATGACTGACGAATAGAACATTTTTCGGCATAATTCCTACCAAATATAGCCGAAAATAGCATCAATTATCAAGATCGAAGCGGCAGAAATTGTGAATGCTCGAACCGTACTATTACCAACACCTTCTGCTCCACCTGTTGTATTAAATCCAACATGAACGCCAATCAGAGCGGTAACTCCCCCAAAAACAAAACTTTTGGTTAAACCCTGCATAATTTCTGCAACTTTGAAAAATCGCTGAACCGAATCAAAAAATATTTCAAAACTGAACGAAAACTTGATCATAGTAAGAATATAGCCTCCAGCCAAGGCAACAATATTAGAAAAAACAGCAAGAAGTGGCATCATAATCAATGCGGCAAGTGCTCTCGGCATTCCAAGAAATCGATTTTTGTCAATTGCCATCATTTCAAGAGCATCGATCTGCTCGGTAACTTTCATTGTGCCTAATTGAGCCGCCATAGAGGCACCCACTCTGCCCGCAATCACTAATGCAGTAAGCACAGGAGTAAGTTCGGTAAATACCACAGTGGCAATAGATGAACCAATAAACGGCTTGGAATTCCCACCAAATTAAATTTATCGAAAAGATTTGTTGCCTGAAGAGCGGCAATCGCACCGGTAAATGAGCCGATAAGAATAACCAATGGCAAAGAATCGGCACCAACAATCGCCATTTGCTCAATAACAAGTTTTCTATCTTTGATTGCTCTCGGAAAATATTTCCCGATTTTAAAAGATAGAATAATAATTTCACCAAATTCACGCACAAAATTAATAAGCATTCTGCCAATTAAAGCAAATAATCCAAGCATTTTCTGTCCAATAAATAATTATTCAATTTCAATCAAAACAGCATCTTTATCAACCGCTTGACCTTCTTTCACATGAATTTTCTTAACAACACCATTGATTGTCGATTTAAGAATATTTTCCATTTTCATTGCTTCAACGATAATTATTTTATCACCTGCAATCACATTCATACCTACATCAACGAGTAATTTAATCACCAATCCTGGCATTGGAGCTTTGATTATGCCACCGCTTTTTGCTTTGCCAGAACCGCTGTCACTGATATATTTTGAGAGCAATTTTTTTGTATCATTTGAAATTTCAATATCATAAACCATTCCATTCAAAGAAACTTGCAAATTGTCTTCATCATCAAAATCAATATCAACCTGATATAATCTTTGATTTACAGCAAAAGAAAACACATCGTCGCCAAATTTTTTTAATAGTTCAATTTCAAATGGCTTTCCGCCAACAAAAATCTTACTGAATTCACTTTTGTCATAATGAACCGGATATTCAGTGTTATTAATTTTTAAAATTACATCTTCCATAAATTATTTAATATTTAGATTTTAAAAAGAAACTAATTTATAACTTTTTTTATTCATTTACAAATAATAGATTTAATTTGTTGATAAACATAATTTGCAGTTATGCTACTCATACAAATATGTGAATTGATTGGACACTTTTTATGTCCGTGCATTCCACAAGGTCTGCATTTAATATCTGTATTTTCAATTACAATATCATTCTGCCCTGATGGAGCAAATCCAAATTCAGTAACCGTTGGTCCAAAAATAGCCACAGTTTGAGTGTTTACAATTCCAGCAAAATGAATGGGAGCACTATCATTTGTGATAATTAATTTTGCGAATTTAATCAAAAGAATTGTTTCAGGTATGCTTGTTTTACCGGATAAATCAATAGCATTTGTATGATTTCCGATATATTCGCAAACTTCCTTATCATCTTTGGAGCCGGTAAGGATACATTTCACTCCGCAATCTTCAATCAATTTGATTAATTCAGCAAAATTTTCCTTTTGCCAACGCTTAGTATTCCAAACCGAGCCAGGAGAAATCACGATATACTCATCCTTTTTCAAATGATTATTGTCAATGATTTTCTCAACCTTAGTAATAGTATCCGTATCAAATTTAAGATATATATTTTGCTTTTGTAATAAATTTTCATCAATTGCAAAGGCATTCAATAAACTAATATTTCGGAAAATTTCGTTATGATTTCTGCTATATTCAATGGTTTTGCTGTATAAAAAAGATAAAGCACTTTTATCAAAACTCACTGAATACTTTCCTTTTGAAAAATAAGAAAGCAAAGTTGTTCTCAAAGATTTATGCGGTGAAATAATTAGATCAATTTTTTTTGCTTTTAATTTCTTAGCTAACGAAAATATACCAGCAATGCCTTTGTGAGCATTTCTTTTGTCATAAACATAAGTTTCATCAATTGCGGTGCAGATCTCCCCTATTGGCTTTGCTACAGCTGTTGTAATCAAAGTTAATTTGCTATTTGGATTAATATTTTTAATTAATTGAGCAAGATATAAAACCAAAACCACATCACCGATAAATGCGGTATGTATGATGGCAATATTTTGAAAATCCGTGATTTTTGGAGTTGATTTCATCATTATTTCGGTTGATGTTTCCAGCGGCGATGCTGCCATGACCAAAGATGAGGATGCTCACGAATTGCATTTTCCAAAATTTTTACGTGTCTTTGAGTTAGTTCTTTAACTCCATTTTCATCATTTTTCAAATCATCAAATTTGATTTCTTGAACCATAACTTTATAAGTGCAATCAGATTGTCTAACAGCAAATCCAATGATAATCGGTACATCAAATCTTAATGCAAGTGCCGCAGGAGCCGTAAAAGTAAGTGCCGGTCTGCCAAAGAAATCAACAAAAATATCGGTTGATTCGTTGGCACTTTGGTCGGCAAGCAATCCCATACATTCTTTTGAGCGAATCACAGATAGAAGAGATCGAGTGGCATTATACATAGAAATCATCTTATTGCCGCCAAGTGAGCGATATTCATTCACATATTTATCAGCAATTTTGTTCTTTTGTGGCTTAACAATTACTGTCATTGGAATACTTGAAAATTTCGAAACGCAAAATGCAAGTAATTCCCAATTTCCATAATGACCTGAAAGCAATATCATTCCTTTGCCACGATTATAAACTTCGTTCACCAATTCAAAATTTTCAAATTCAATATATTTCCGAAAATCTGCATCCGAAAAAGAAGGAAAAGCAAGCAGTTCCACCAAAGTTGTTCCAAGATTGTTATAGCTTTCTTTAACAATTTGATTAATTTCAGAAGTGCTTTTTTCGGGCATTGATTCAGCAATATTATTAAATGTGATTATTTTGCGTTTATAATCTGCAGAACGCAGGATAAAGCCAATCATTTTGCCTAATTTCGCACGCATTTTTATTGTAGGCATTACTTTTGAAATAAAGCCAACGAATAAAAGCAAATATGTAACAGCATAATCTGATATTTTTTGCGACACTATCTTCTTTGCCTTGTGTTGAACTGATTATTTTGATATTTCGAATCGGAAGAGCCCAATTTATCCACATATTGCTTATACCAATCGGGATTATAAATATGTTTTGGGTGAGTAGAATGCACCAAAATATATCCACTATGAGCAGACACATTAACGAAAAAGAAATATACTCCACCTTCGATTGTATTATACTGCCACTCTTCGAAACTATTGATGGAGCCAACAGATTCATTTATGTTTCTGGTTTCGGGAATGCCGTATCGCAATGCAATTTCTCCACGCTCGGTATCCCAACCCTCCTTCGAACCTTGCACAAAATGTAGATTTGCAAAATTTACACTTTTTCTGAATTTTTCCAATCTTTCATTGATACCATTGATTGTATCTGTATCGCGGGATTTCCAAAATTTATATAGAAATCTTTGCTTTGCTTTAACAGTTCCTAATTTATCCATAGAGGCAATTTCTTCTGCGGCGGCAATTTTTCTTGCCATTCTAATTTCAAGATCAACGCGATTATCTATCATTGAAGCAAATTCACTTTTTTCAAAAAGTTCATCTTCAGAAAATGCAGACAATTGTTTCAATGGTACATTTTTATTAATAATATAAATTCGTTTTGAAATTGAAATCGAATCTTGGGGCTTAGTTTTTGGATAAAGTACTTTTGCTGAGAAATAATATACACCTGTAGGGATAACATCTACTGGAAATTTTATTGTTTCAATTAATTTATCGGAATCTGAATTTCTTTCGCGACTGTATTGAGTTATCTCTTTTTTGCTAGCATCGAGCAAGGAATACATAATTTTGATACCATCGGGCGCAATTTTTTTTGCATCATAAATTTCAAAATATGTTAGAATACTTGGCTCATCGCCACTTATTTCAGCATCGGGATTTGGCAACACCACATAATTATTTTTTATAAATTCAAACCAATTTGAATTATTTTCAGATTTGGGTTCGATTAAATTTGCAAGTTGCAGATCGCTTAGTTCAATTGAATTATTAGAGAATTTTTTAGGTTGAATTTTAAATTCTTTTACAAAAATCGAACTTGGCTCATTCAAATCTTTAATGCTAAATATGCAATTATAGTTAGCACTTGAAATATTAAAAGATTTCGAACCAAAGAAATCAATATTACCGATTTGATTAACTAATTCTACCGTATTGGAAATAGTCCAAACAGTATCAAGAATAACTTTTTCATTTTCTTTCAAAATCAATTTGAATTCTGCTTGGGCATTATACTTATTATCTTTTGAAAGGTAATGAAAAGAATTGTCCGGCAAAGTGTAATAAAACTC
>JANJUO010000206.1 GCA_024710535.1 bacterium | reverse complement strand
CTATAATAGCATTTGGTGCCGCAATGGAAATTGCTTCTGCACAAAATCTGGGAGCCGGCAATATTGATAGAATTTTTGCTTATTTCAAGTCGGGTGTGAAACAAATGACGATATTAATGTCCTCATTAGGTATCTTAATATTTTTCTTTGGAAGATACATTGTACTTTTATTCTCGAGCAATCCTGCTGTATTGGATATAGTTGATGTTTATCTGAAAATAGCATCATTTAGTTATATCCCATTTGCAATTGGAATTCTATCAATCAGAGCCATTTCTGGAGCCGGTGACTATTTCCGAAGTTTGTTCATAGTAGCCGGAGTATTGATTTTCTTGCAATTACCGCTTGCATACCTAATTTCATATTTGTTTAATAGTCAAAATGGTATTTGGTCTGCTCAATTAATTTCAATGGTAACATTTGCAATAGTTGGCTATTGGCAACTCAATCAACGAAAATGGCTAAGCAAAAAAAGTATGTGACATTAAAAGAAGTAATTGAAATAAAGTTGCTTAGAGTAAATTCCCCCAGCCGTTGTGGGCTGGGGGGAAGCAAGTTGAAGTGTTGTCTTTTATCCAGAATTAATAAGGTTAGTATGAAGGAGTGGATCATTTTTCTACTAAGGTTGATAAATGATAAGGTTTTAGAATACCATATTTAAAACAAAAACCTTAGTAGAAAGCAAATTTACTAATGACAATTAACCTTATTGATTACAATTAGATATGTATTTGAATTCCCCCAGCAGTTGTGGGCTGGGGGGAAATTTGTGTTACTTCAATTCTTCAAACATCAATATTAGTTTCTCTTTAGATAATTCAGAAAACCAGTAATCTTCGTTTTCCAATTCTGTTATTCCTTCCATTCCTTTGGATAAAAATGGTTTTATTTTGATTGCTTCATCTAAGAATTTACGTGCTTCTTTCAAATCTTTTAATAAATAGAAAGCAAGTGCAATTCCAATATTTGGGTCAACGTATTCTTCAGTTTCACAATTCAAAGATTCTTTTAAATATTGAATTGCTTGTATATAAGAGCCTTCATCAATATAAACCCATCCCAAATTATTATTCAAACCATAATTCTTAGGTTCTTTTTCTAACCCTTTTTTGAAATAAACAATAGCATTTTTGTAATCTTTTTTATTGTAATGATATAATTGAGCAAGCCCAGAATATGACCATATATAATCTGGATTTAAATTAATTGCTATTTTATAATCAGAAATTGCTTCATCAAATTGTTCTAATGCTTTTTTACAATCGCCACGCATAGTGTAATAAAACTCAGTTCCACTTGTAGATAAATCAATTAGTGTATTGTAGTCATAAATGGCATCTTGATAATTTTTCAAATCAAATGATAATGAAGCACGATTTGTTAATGCTAAAACAAAATTAGGTTTCAAGTTAATTGCTTTATGAAAATCTTGCATAGCGCCTGTTGAGTCACCTAATTCCTTCTTTATAACTCCGCGAGAATTGTAAGTATTAGATCCTTCAGGATTTAATTGTATTGCTTTATTATAATCTAATAATGCTCCTTGCTTATCACCCAAATTATCCTTTTCAATACCTCTATTGCCATAAGCAATAGCAAAACTTGGATTTAATTTTATTGCTTTATTGTAATCTTCAATTGCTCCTTTATTATCTTTTAAATTACTTTTTGCTATACCTCTCCCAAAAAAAGCATTGTCATTTGATGGGTCTAATTGAATTGCTTTGTTGTAATCTGCAATTGCTCCTTTATTATCTTCTAATGCTCTTTTTGCATCTCCACGATTAACATATGTGTCAGCATTTTTTGGATCTAATTGAATTGCCTTATTGTAGTCTAATATTGCGGCATCATATTGTTCTAAAACATACTTCGTAAAACCTCGATTAGAATAAGACAATTTGTAATTTGGGTCAATTTGAAGAGCTTTATTAAAATCAGCAATTGCTCCCTGATAATCTTCCAAATTATGTTTTGCAAGACCCCGATTATTGAAAGTTACAGCTTCTCCAGAATATATTTCAATTGCTTTGTTGTAGTATCTAATTTTCTCTTGTGGAGTTGTTGCATTATAACCTAACTGAAACCAATAATTAAAATCATTTTGTGCGTGAGAAAAATTCACAAATAATGCAAATAAAAGTAATAGCAAACTCAATTTCTTCATAAAAAACCTCTCAAAAAATTTAAAAAACACACATTACAAAATTAATCCAATTGACGCCAGATGTTTGTCGCTGACAATCAATTTTCAAAAAAATATTAAAAAAAACACATACTATTTTAAAAAAAGTATCATCACTAAAAGAACGATTATAAGCCACGCTTATAAATATGTTAAATTAAATGCTCTTTTTTCCTAATTATAATTTTCAGCAATTCCACTTAATAACTTTTCAATTATAAAAATTTTTCATTTATTTGCAAAGAAAATTAACATATTCTAATATTATCTTACCAAATTCACAATTGCATTAGTGAAAACAAAATTTAATAAATGTAAATTCAATTTCTTTTCTCTTCAAAATTTAATCTTGAAACTTTTGACTTTTGAAGAATTAATTTCAAACCTTCTTTTATTTCTAAATTTATTGTTTCTTTATTTATTGATTCTTTCCATTTCCAAACTTCAATTTGAGCTTGCGAAATATTCTTACTGACTGTTTTTATCATCTAAAACCTCCATTGGAGTTAAAATATCAAATGGATAATTATAATTATTTTGTAAATTAATAAGTTGTATTTTCTTTTTCCTGTTAAAATTTGCTAAATGTTTATAATTCCAAGACAAAAGAATATCAATTTGA
>JANJUO010000385.1 GCA_024710535.1 bacterium | reverse complement strand
ACTTTGAAGATTTTAGATAAATATAAAATTGACGTTGAGCAATTAAAAACAGCTTTAGGTTCACAACTTCAAGAGGTTAAATTACTTCAATCAAAAAATAAGATATTTGTTGTTGATAACATTCCAATGATTCTTCAATTAAATTTACTTTAGTATTCTAATCCCGAACAACATTCATTGAAAGTTATTACTAATGTTAACAACACAATAAGTTTAACAGATTTCCCATTTAGCTGTATGATTGATAGTTTTATGAATAATAAATATAAAATCTCTGTATTTTTTAGATCCGTTTTTTCTGAAGAATTAAGAAAATCTCTCAATAATAGTTACTTATTGTTCATTTTATTTATTGCTCCTAAAATTGATTTATCAAGATATAGCAAAGATTTGATTAATGCATATAGTTTCAAGATTTAGAATTGACACTTAAGCAATAGTTTACAAAATCACGCCAAGAAAAATATAAAATTAATACTTCAAAAAAAGCAAGTATAACAAAGTTGATTTGCGAATATTATTTATCTTAGTAGTTGCAGATTTAGCTGCTACCGCTTTTGCCTCTGCATCAGTAATTGCGGCATCGAATGCAGTCTTATCTGTAGAAAATGGAGTAAAATTAGCAGTTATTAAACCCAATACGATTTGATTTGCTTATCCTACTATTAGAAAATTACCGTGCCAATCCTTGAGTTCGGAATCTATTTTTGAAATATAATCAGACATTGTACAATTTCCTAAATTGTTTAAAATAAATGATTTATATTTAATATTGATGCACTTGCATCTATTATATTACTAATTGTTATTAAATATTATGCAAAGGAATATATCATTTTTTCCTTTATCTTTATACCATATTCCTTTATCTTTACTCTATATTCCTTTATCTATATTCCATATTCCTTTATCTTTTCTTCATATTCCTTTATCTTTATTCCATATTCCTTTATCTTTGCTTCATATTCCTTTGTCTTTATTCCATATTCCTTTAATAAAATGTTTATTTCATTGGAATATGTTTTGGGATTATTTGAAAAAATTTTTACATTTTTAAATCCTAAATATTATTCCCGTATTATTTTCCCATTTACCTTCAATTTTATTACTTGATTACAACAACTCTCTCGCTCACGCTCTTGCCACAACTTTTTAAAATTACAATGTAATTTCCAGAAGAAAGTTTTCAGAGTTGATTGTTAGTTTGTGTGTTCCTTTTGTTTGCATTCCATTTGATAAATTGAGTACTTTGCAACCATTAATTTTGTAAAATGCAAGTTCGATTTGCAATCATTTTCCAAATAGTATTCCACAAATGAATTTGCATCAATTGGATTAAGTGTAACTTTTAATTGAATATTCACCATTCCCCTCTTCCAAAATATATCGAGAAATTGCAATTTTCATTAGAATAAAAAATAATCACAAAATATTTTTAATTTTTTTTAATTTCCTTAATTTGTTATAAAACAAGTAATTATGAAGAAATTCAAGCAAAATCAACTGAAAAATAGCAAAAAAAGTGCAAATATGGTGTCCCGTTTGAATCATTTTGAGCGTTATTATAGTTGTGGGTGGACAAATTTTGAAAAAGTTTTTTTTAATTTGTAAAAAAGGAAAAAATGATTGATTTAAGCAAATATAAAGACAAGGAATTGATTTCGTTAATCAGCGATGAAAATGAAATCAGAAATGCAGTGTTCACAGAATTATATTCAAGATATGCCGAACGTCTAAAATTGTATTGTCGATATAAAACAAAAACAATCGAGGATTCGATGGAATTATTTCAGGAAACTTGGATTAAGTTTTACCAATTTTTAACGAAGGAACCCAAATTTGTAAAACTTCCTGCTTTTCTATATGTTATCGCAAATAGGATTCTTTTTGACGAATTAAGACGTAAAAAACGCAATGTCATCATAGAAAAATTATCTTCATATTATCATGATTTTATGGATAGTTTTAATTTACAATCAAAAAATGAATCAGAAGATTTGATGAATCACTTAAATTTGGCAATTGAACAATTAGATGACAAATATCAGGAAGTTTTCATACTGAAATGGATAAGTGGTCTTGAATATAAAGAGATAGCAGACATTCAAAATGAAAATATTGAATGTATCAAAAAAAGATGTCAAAGGTCAATAACTCAGGTTTTAAGCATTTTGCAACCAATAATCATTGAGATTTCAAATAAATCGGAGAATAATTAAATGGAAAGAGAAGCCCTATATATAGATTTTGTTGATGGAATAATCGACAAAGAATCCGAAGAAGAATTTGCAAAATTATTTGCAAGTGATGAAAGTTTTCGCAGAGGATTCAAAGCATATTTAAAATTAATCCAAACGATAAATAAAAACACAAAGGGTTTTGGTCCCACAGTTGAGGAAACAAATCAACTATTTTCAAGATTAGGAATATTGCCTCCTATTTATGCCGTTCCAAGTGCTGGAGCAAAAGCCAAAACTGGAAAATATTATTCATTTTCTAAGTATTTTGCAACTGCAATTATTGCATCGCTACTAACATTTTTGTTGATGTATAATTCTTATGATTCAATAATTGAAAATTCAGAAACAATTGCAAAAATCTATGCATCTAATCCAAAATTAATTGTAATGGAAAGCCCTGAAACCGCAATAAATCAAAAGGATAGTGAATTATCAAAAATGAAATCAATACAGCATTTTGCAAAAAATCAATCTAAATTAGCATCTGAAGAAGTTTCAAATTATGATTCTGATGAACTTGCAAATCCACTTAATACTAAAATTATTCATATAAAGATTGATAAATCCACAATTGATAATTCATTTTTATCTGATGATGATTTGATGAAACAAGATGAAAGAATTTTTTATAAAAATGAAATCGAAAATCTAATAACTATGGATGAATTTGAGAAAATAAATACAGAAATGACTAATAATTTTAACTTAGAAATCAAAAACACTCCAACAATAAACAAAGGAACAATAAAAATAAATCCTGAAAGTTTGAATGAGTATAACAATATGGATTTTTCAATCAAATACGGACTATTCTCAAATTTTGAAATTGGATTAAATATTCGCCAAGAAACATTTTACTTGGAATATAATGGAACAGATGAATTTAAAGGAGATTATAGAATTATACAGCATCCGAATATTCTTAGTTATGGAATAATAACGAGATATAAACTGCTAAAAATCGGACAAAGTGTTGAGCCATTTATGCAAATTGGCATTAACGCAAACAAAAGTGGTATGATAACTCGTGAATTGATTGGTTTTGAATACCTGCCAATTGATAATTTCTATTTTATTTTTGGAGCAGAATTCAGTCAATTCATATTTCAACATCAAAATGCAATAAAAAATTCAAGCAAAACAAGTATAAATTTTGGATTAGGAGTAAAATTATGAGCTATTTTCAAAAGAATATACCCGTACTATTTTTGTTGATGATTATATTCGGTTTGCTTAATTCATGCTCGGATATTGTGGATAGCGACAGGAATAAAATTATAGAATATATTGGAAAAACAGACACAGTCAAGGAAAAATCAATTTATTTTCGATTTGGTTTATATTCATTGAATTACGATATTGATGATAGTACAGTTGTTTGGAATATTACAAAGCCGAGTTCATTTGGTCGTACTTTCAATGTGGTTAATAAGATGCAGACTGGAACTTATGAAATCACAAGTGTGCGAATGGAGAAAGGTGATTATTTTACGGCAGAGTCATTATTGCCATTGCCCTACATTCTTGAGCCGAACACAATCGACACAAAGCAACAATTTTTGGTTACATTGAAAACAGAAAATCTAAATAAAGGCATTTATATAGACAAGTTTATAATAAATAACAACCCTGAATTAGGATTTTATTTCAGGGTAGAAGTAAAATAAATTAATGGAGTATTTTTATGTTATGTTTTTCACTTTCAACTGTCTATTATATTGGGCGGTTGTGCAAATTTGAAAAAAGTTTTTTGTTAAATATATTTTAGGAGATTTTTTATGGGAAAATATGTAGTTTTTGTCGTATTGTTGATTTCAATGAATGTATTGAATTCTCAAAAATTAGTACAAGATACAACTATAAATCTTGCAAACTCAGAAGGTACAATTTCAAACTTTCTTAATTTTTCTCACATTCACAATAATTTGTTTTTTCAATTCACAATACAAAGAGATGGCGAAAATAGATTGTTTACAACAAATTATCTGATTGATAAGTCATTTAATTTAAAGTTCAATAATCACTTTGATAATGGCTATTATATGCAAGGCAAGGGTGTAATTCCTCATCCTAATGGATATGAAACTTATTATTTTAATTCAAAAAAGTATTATTTACTTTCCGGATTATACAATGAAATATTTTTATCCAAAGTAATTTTTGATTGGAGTGGAAATATAATTGATACATCATACAGTGTTGAAAAGGATTATTTTTTTACAAAAACATTTACATCTCAAGAATTGAATGAATTTAATAGTGAAAATTTTTATTCACTATACAATATAGGAATGGACCTTAAATATCTTATTTTAAGCAAAGATTCAATGAAGTTTTTGAAAACCGAAACAATCATAAATGGTGTAGCTGATGGAGAAATATTTCCAGCTTTAACTGGTTATGATTATAATAGTAATAAATACTATTTGCTTGTAGAAAGATTTACAGATATTGTTAATTACTATGAATCTGATAATTTTCTATATGTGCTTGATAGTGCAAGAAATATAATTCACAAAAAATTAATAGACACAACAACCGGATTTTCTGCAAACATTCTTAAATGTGATGGAGAAAAAATATACATTTCAAGTTTGAAAAAGAAATATGTTTTGGTTACCGATTTAGAAGGGAATGAAATAAAAATCATCAATAATGAAACTCCAAATTTATTAGCAACTGTTACTGATATGATATTAATTGATGATGGAATTATCATTGCTGGCTACGAACATTTAAGTAAAGCACCAGTTACTACTGATTATTTCATTAAAAGATACGATAAAAATCTAAATCTTGTTTGGAAAATTAACCCTATTGTAGATTTTCCTGTGACAAGAGTAGCTCATATAATTAAAAATCGTGATGAATTATACTTTGCATTATGGCATGCTGGAAAACAAACACTATACCTTCAAAAGTATATAGATGAAACCTTATCAGTTGATAACAAAAATGACAATAAAAAAGAATTATTAATATTTCCAAATCCGACAAATAATATACTCAATTTGCAATTTGAATCCGAATTGGACTGTATAGCCAAAATTGAAATTCTAAATTTAAACGGCAAAATTGTGAAGCATTTAGAAAATATTCAAATTGAAACTGGATTGAATGAAATTAAATTAGAATCAATTATTGAATTACCAAATGGAAATTATACAATAAAAGTTTCAAATAATGAAACAATTTTGGGACTTGAAAAATTTATTAAAAATTAATGGAGAAATCAAATGAAGAAAATTTTCTTGATGTTGTTTTTGCTTCAATTAGCAATGTATTCTCAAAAAATTGAGAAAGATACAACTATTACAATCAAAAATCCTACAGGATTTAAAATGATTGATATTAAAGAAGTTAGCACATTCAATTCTGAGGAAAATAAACAATTCTTATATTCCATCATTTTGGAAAACAATACTGAAGAAAGAAGAATACAACTTTTATCAATTGATGACAAAATCAATAAAAATTGGCAAAATAATTATTCTTCTAATAAATATACATTTCCTCGAAAGTTTATTGCAATGGATAGTCAAATTCATTTATTTGTTGGAGAAACAAATAAAGTAAATGAAATAAACAGTGTTCATAATTTGGTTAATCTTGAAATTAACAATGCTGGTCAAATTGTTGATACAATTAAAACGAAAGTCCCAATTGACAATTTTTACAATACCTTTTATCACAATTTAGTATTAAAGCACAATTCCAACATCATCAACATTTATAGGAATGAAGATAATGACCTTGTTGCTACAACTTACAATCCTCAAACAATGGAAAAAATTTCAAATAGCAAAATCATTAAAAAATTCGACCCACTAAAAAAGAGATATGACTTTATACAAGATGGGTTGATTGATAGCGATGGCTCTATTTATTTTTTCGTAACTCAATATTACAATGCAAATTATGATGGCAAACCAAACTCAATCATCTATAAAGTAAATACCAATTTTGAATTAACCCATGAGATATTAGTTCAAGCCGATTCATTATACTACCCAGCAAAATTAATCAAAACAGATAATAAATTAGTTCTACAAACAACTTTTGCCGGATTTCATATCTATGACCATAATTATAATCTGATTAAAAAAGTCAATATAAAAGTTGATGATAATCAATACTCAATTGTATATAATGATATTATTTACAGTAAGAAAAGTGGTTTTATCGTTACTGGTTATGACTTGCACATGAATAAGAAATATTATTTTGTCGCCAAATTTGATGAAGATTTTAATTTGGTTTGGAAGAAAGAATTAGATGAAGGATTGAAAACATATTACTTTGCAAAATTATCCTTCATAAACAACAATACATATCTTTTTAGTAATGTCTCCTCAGACAGTACAATAGTATTTAAAACAATAATTGATGAAACTGTCTCGGTTGATAACGAACTAAGAAACACAAATGAACCACAAATTTACCCCAATCCCGCAAAAACAAATGTGTCAATAGATTTTGTGGTGGAGCCAGAGAATCTACCAAATATATCTGTTGATTTATACAATCTGACTGGAATATTGCAGGCAAAATTGGATTATAATGTTGATTATAACGATGCAAATGGTCAAGGCACTTTCAATTGCAACATCGAAAATATTCCTAATGGCTATTACATAATAGTCATAGACAATGGCAAACGCAAAATAGCAAAACCGTTTATTGTGAATAAAGAGTAATGATATAATATTCATCCGATGACTCGCAGTTGTCGGATGAATATATAAATTTGGAAAACTTAATCATGACCTACAATGGTATCGGTGCTGTGAATAAAATTGAGCATTTGGAGAATAACAATTTAGTGCTTGAGGAGTTTTTTGAGTATAATTCTGGCACGATTGTTAGGAATTATCGGAAGAAGAATTTGGGTACAAATCTATTTGCTGATGTTGCGTTTACTACTAATCCAACAACTTATTCAAACAATGAATGGCAATGGTCTTATCGGCAGAGTGCATTGGGCGGACGTGAACAGAAGCGACTTTTGACCTCTCCACATAGTGATGAAACTGCTATTGGCGGCAAGATTTTTGCTCATCTTTGGGAGTATTCTTTGCTTGGTGCCGGTGGCGAAGAATTAATTTTTTATAAGGGATTTCAGGTAAATACAAATACTTCTGCTCCGTCTAATGATGCTGGCAGGCGTGTTTATATGGGCGTACAGCGGTATATGGTGAATGGTGGCGAAATACAAATTAACGCAAATGGCGAGATGGAACTGCATATCACAGATCATCTTGGAAATGTACGTGTAATCACGAATAAAACTGGAACTGTTTTGAAGAAGTTTGATTATAAGCCATTCGGTGAGATTTTGTGGAGCAATTCTCCAACTCCTCGCAAAGGTTTTGAATCTGCCGAATTGGATTCCGAAAACGGCTACATCACTATGGGAGCAAGAACTTACTGCCAAGATATTGGTCGCTTTCTTCAGCCAGACCCACTCTTTGAGGCATTTGCAAGACATACGCCATATCATTATAGTTTCAACTCCCCATTAGTGTGGCTCGACCCAAGCGGACTGGCACCAGAGAAAGAAAAGGGAGAAGAGAGGCTGCTAAACTTCGAACCAGAAGAATACGAGCAAGGTGAAATGAGTTATTTTATGATGCGTTCACAATTAACAATTGGGGCAAATTATGAAAGAATGATTGAAGAATCAAATTTGTTAATGAGTTTCAGAACAAGTAGATTAGGTGCACAATTATCAAATTTAGGTTTCGGATTCACTGTTGAAAAAGATGGAGATAATTTTACATTAAAGTTAATAGCCGAAAATGAAGATGGTGTATTTAGTGTTGAGGCTGAAGGTTGTATTGATTCTGATGGAACATTGTTATTTAATTCTTTTGAATCAAGAGTTAATGTAGATGGTGGGATTAATATTGGTAAGTGGTTAGATGGTTTACAAACAGCATTAGATGTATATTCAATGGCAGATCAAGGAATTGGGGGTGCTATAGCAAGTGTTATTAGTGCCGCAATTGATGTCCATAAAGGAAATTATAGTTCTGCCGCAGTTGGCATATTAAGTGCTATACCAATTTTTGGCATAGCTGCAGATTTAGCAAAAGCAGAAAAAATTGCAAGTCAAATAACAGAAACAGGAATGAAATATGGAGCAAAGTTTGGAAGTCTGGCTGATGATGCAGGGGAGTTAACAATTAAAATGGCTGATGACATTATAAGTTCAAACTACAATAGATTCATTAGTAAAATTCCAGCTAATTCAAAAGCATCTGCAACAAAAACATTGTTAGAAGATGGGAACTATTTGTTTGAAGCAGTTTCACCAGCAAAAAACATACCTGGGTCATACGCAAAATATCAAAAATGGGTAGATCCAAGTGGAAAAACAACGAAGTATTTAAAGACTACGTATGGTCCCGATGGACAAATTATTCATATTAAAAACAAATAAAAAATTATTATGGAAAAGGAAAAAATATTTAGTATTTTAGATTGTATTATTAATTTCAAATATGATATTAATAAATTAAAAAAAATGGCAAATATATTACCATGGGATTCAGATAGTGATATATATGTAGTAAATAGAAATCTTCTAAAATCAATACTTGAAAAATTTCTTATAGAAAATATTGATTTTCATGAAATAGAAGAATGGGCTAACTTAATAGAATGTAGAGAAGATATTGGATATACTGAGCCATTACTTCAAGAAATTATTCATGAATTAATTAGTAAAATCGACCAACTATAAATTCCTTCCCCCTGCCCGCAAAAGCTGGGGGAAATGAAAAGAGAAATGTGGGAAAATGAATAATTGCGGTATTGGTTTGAGTCATTTCGGTGTTGGTATGAGCTATTGAGGTATTGGTATGAGCTATTGAGGCATTGGTGCGAGCCATTGAGGTGTTGGTATGAGCTATTGCGGTGTTGGTTTGAGCTATTGAGGCATTGGTTTGTGTCATTGAAGTACCTCATTAGCATAAATCAACAGCTCATT
>JANJUO010000383.1 GCA_024710535.1 bacterium | reverse complement strand
TGCTCGCGTCACAAATATGAAGATAAAGATGAGAAATTCTTAGGTTCATTTTCATTCATTGGAGGATTTGCATTCGAACGAAGCAAAATTTGCGTATAAGTTGTATAGCCAAGAATGATTAGCAAAAACGAACCTGCGACCAAAGTAACAAGTTGCTTGTGGTTTTTATAGCCCCAAACAAGTCCAATAATTGCTCCAATTATTGAAAATATTGCAAGTAATTGCAATCCCATACTATCATCAATCGAGTATTCATAAGCTTCATTTCTACCTGAAGTATGCCCTGCAAGAAAAGCAGGTAGCCATTTTACAATAATCGGATAGATAAAGAAGAAAATCACAAGGGAAATTATACCCATAACCATAAATGATTTGAAATTGATGTCGTATTTTCTGAAATAAACAACAAGCGAAATTGAGAAAACTGTCAAAACTGCCAGCAAATGCACGCCAGTTGATAAACCAATCAGATATGCAATTAGCATCAAATACCGCTCATGCCCCGGCTCGTCTGCCTTTTCATTCCATAACATCATCAAATAAATTACAACAGCAACGAATAGAGTAGAAGTGGCATAAACTTCAGACTCAACAGCATTGAACCATTGTGTATCGCTGAAAGTGAATGCAGCAGCCGAAATAAATGCCGAGCCATAAGTTGCCAATGCAGTTCCGAAATCATTATCGGAATTATTTTTGAAATTTTCGATTAGTTTTACAGTAATCAGATATACCAGAAGTATTGTAAATGCGCTTGAAAATACTGCCGCAAGATTCACTCTCCATCCCGGATCTCCGAATGGAATTATTAAATGAAATATTTTACCAATCATCAAAAAGAGAGGAGCACCCGGAGGGTGAGGAACCTGTTGCCAGACCGAAGCCGCAGAAAATTCGCCACAATCCCAAAATGGAACTGTTGGCTGAACAGTCAGCATATAAGTGATTGCTGCTGTTAAAAATGAGAGCAAGCCAAAGCTTCTGTGCAATATTTTTTTGTCCATTAAATTAACCGTTATCTATTCAACAAAAATTTTTATCAATTAAAAAATAATTTACATTTTTTGTGCAAACTTAACTAATAAAAATAAGAAAATGCTCATTAACAGCAAAGTTTTTTCGGTAAAATTAATTCTAAGATGGTCAATTAATGCAAATTATATGCAATTATTAACTTTTATAACCATTTGAAATTTTCAAATTACAAAGAAATCAAAAATATTCAAAACTACTGCGCTTTGCTTTTTTTTATTGAAAAATTATTTTTTGTGATTGTAAAGATTTTTGCAATATTTTTTTGATTATTTATTCTTATTATTGATTTTAATTTTTTAATTACGGAAAAAGAATGTTGGAAAATAAGAACACGTTATTATATGTTATAGCAACAATACTAATAATTTTTGATCAAGTTACCAAACTTGCTGTTAAAGGATTTAATTTTCTGGGTTATCAACATGAAGGATTTTATTATGGTGAGCAAGTTCCTGTAATTGGTACAGTATTGCAATGGACATTTATAGAAAATCCGGGAATGGCATTTGGAATTCAATTTGGATGGGCAAAAATTTTCTTAAGTTTATTTTCAATTTTCGCCAGCGTTATGTTGGTTTATATAATAAATAAATTAAAAACCGCACATATCGCAATAAGAATTGGCTTTACTTTGATATTTGCGGGAGCAGTTGGAAATTTAATAGATAGAGTATTCTATGGAGTGATTTTTGGAGAACTGCCTCTTTTTTATGGAAAAGTTGTAGATTTTATACAATTTGATATTCCAGATATAGAATTTCTTGGATGGACACATTTTCCCGTATTCAATATTGCTGACTCATGCGTTACAGTGGGCGTGATTTTTTTAATTTTGTTCAATTCCAAACTGCCAAATTTCGAAGATATTTTTTCTAAAAAAGAAAGTCCCGATAGTGAAATTGCAGAAGTAAAATAGATTGCAGAAAATAAATGTGCACAACAGACAAAAATGTCTGTTCTACTATATCTATATAATACGTGTAGATCAGCCATTCTTGTCTGATTTTCAATAAGATACATTCGACTTTTCAAACAGTCTTAAAAGTGAGTTCAATATTTTGGTACTTGCAATTAATTCAAAACATAATAATATTTATTTTAGCAATATTAACAATTTTTAATCGTTAATACATTTTTAATATTTTTTGTGAATTTGATTAAAATGAATACAATTGAAGAAGCTCTGGATGATCTTAAAAATGGCAAAATGATTATCGTAATGGATGATGAAGATAGGGAAAACGAGGGTGATCTTATATGTAGTAGTGAGTTATGCTCGCCTGAAATGGTTAATTTTATGTCAACTCATGGTAAAGGTTTGATCTGTGTTTCCATCACACCTGAAATTGCCGAAAGACTTGATTTGCAATTAATGGTGAATAATAATTCTGCCCTTCATTCAACAAGATTTACAGTTTCCGTTGATTATGCCCACGATACTACTACTGGTATTTCTGCATTCGACCGCTCCAAGACAATAAAAGCAATTGCAGATGAGAATACAAAACCGGAAGATTTGCTTCGTCCTGGACATATTTTTCCTCTAATTTCGGTTAAAGAAGGCGTGCTTAGACGTGCCGGTCATACCGAAGCTACTGTGGATTTGATGCGTCTTGCTGGTTTGAAGCCAACAGGTGTTTTATGCGAAATTATCAATGAAGACGGTACAATGGCAAGACTTGCCGAACTTGTGGAATTTGCCAAAAAATTTAACTTGAAAATAATTACAATAAAAGACCTAATTGCTTATAAATTAAAAACAGATTCAATGGTGGAATGTGTTGCCACAGCAAAGATGCCCACCGATTATGGAGATTTCAAATTGCATGTTTTCATCAACACCGTTGATGGAAAAGAGCATGTTGCATTGATAAAAGGAGAAATCAAAAAAGATGATCCAATTCTCGTTCGCGTACATTCCGAATGTCTTACTGGCGATGTTTTTGGTTCGATGAGATGTGATTGTGGCGACCAACTTCATAATGCTATGAAAATGATTGAAAAAGAAGGTAAAGGTGTTATTCTCTATATGCGTCAGGAAGGCAGAGGAATTGGCTTAATAAATAAAGTGAAAGCTTATGCTCTTCAGGAAACCGGAATGGATACAGTTGAGGCAAATCTTGCTTTGGGATTTGAGCCGGATCCACGTGACTATGGAATTGGCGCCCAGATTCTTTACAAACTTGGTATTAGAAAAATGAAATTAATCACCAACAACCCTACAAAACGAGTTGGAATGATTAGTTACGGCTTGGAAGTGGATAGTTTGGTGCCGATTGAAATACCTGCAAATCCTGTAAATCTTGAATATTTGAATACAAAAAAATTCAAAATGGGACACCTATTGCATAATTTGGAAGATTAGCCATCATTATAAAAATATAAAAATGCCTTTTTGCAATTTTCATAAGCAAAAAGGCATTTTCAATTAATAACGATATTAGGCATTAAATACTAATTTCTCTCTTGTTGAACGTTTGCCATGAACCACATTACGGGCAACAAAACTACGATTTGCACTCACAGCTTTTTCGAATTCATCTCTAAATTTAGTTACAAATCCTCTTACGGGCCACGCTGCCGCATCACCAAGAGCACAAATTGTGTTTCCTTCGATGTTATTTGCAACTGAAATAAGCAAGTCCAAATCTTTAGTTGTTCCTTCGCCCTTTGCAATTCTCTTCAATATTTTTTCCATCCAACCGCAACCTTCACGGCAAGGAGTACATTGACCGCAAGATTCATGATGATAGAAGTGTGCAATTCGTAAGGTAACCTTAACAATATCAGTATCTTCGTCCATTACCATAACGCCACCGGTTCCAATATGAGTGCCGAATTTTTTCAATGATTCTTCATCCATATTAATACCATCAATTTCATCACCACGCAAAGGAGGCATAGATGAACCGCCGGGAATAATTGCTTTTATTTTTTTATTGCCGATCACTCCACCACAAACATCATAAATCAATTCTTTGAGTGGAATACCGGTTGGCAATTCATAAACTCCTGGCTTATTTACATGACCGCTAACACCGAAAAGTAATGTACCCGGATGACCTTCAGCACCAATTTTTGCATAATTTTCGGCACCAATTCTAAGAATTGCAGGAACTGTTGCTATTGTTTCCACGTTATTTACAGTTGTAGGCATTCCCCATAAACCAAATTGAGCAGGGAAAGGAGGTTTCACTCTTGGATAACCACGCTTGCCTTCGAGTGAATTCATCAATGAAGTTTCCTCACCGCATATATATGCACCGGCACCTTTATGAACGTAAATATCGGTTTTGAAATCCACACCAAATGTTTCTTTCATTTTTTCGCCAACAAAACCACGTTCATAAGCAGTTTGTACGGCTTTATCCATCAATGCTACCCATTTGTGGTATTCGCCGCGAATATAGATATAGGAAGCAGTGAGACCCATAGCCCAGCTTGCAATCAAAATACCTTCAATTAATTGAAATGGATTGTATTCGAAAATTTGTCTGTCTTTGAAAGAGCCCGGCTCGGATTCATCACCATTAACCGCTAAGTATTTTGGCTTATCTGTGCCTTTGGGCATAAAGCTCCATTTTAAGCCAGTTGGAAATGCTGCACCGCCCCTTCCTCTCAACTTTGATTTCTTAACTTCGTTAGTAACTTCATCAGGATTCATTTTGATTGCTTTGCGGAACGAATCAAATCCCCCATTCTTAACATAAGTATCAAAATCACTCAAATTTTCAATATTCGGTAATACCAATCTTGGAAAATCTTTATTCATAATATATCTCAATTATTTAAATTTCTTCAAACTTCAAATATAATACTATTTCTTAAAATTATAAAAAAGTAAATTCAAATTTTTTATTTTTCACTCAAAATAATATCAAATGCTGACTTTATTCCATCTGCGGCAGAACTTACAATGCCTCCGGACAATCCTGAACCCTCTCCTGCAAGATATAAATTTTCAAATCCGGCACATTTCATGCCGTCACGCAAAACTTGAATTGGCGATGAAGTTTTACTTTCCAACCCTATCAAAACGCCGGTTTCGAATCCATTTATTTTTTTTGAAAATTCATTTAAACCATTTTTCATCGAATTGATAATTCTTTGTGGCAGAAATTCTGAAAAATCAGCACCCAATAAATCAAATGGGTAACTCGATTTTGGGAAATTCGAGCTGACCTTGTTATTCATAAAATCTCTTACATTTACTGCAGGTGCTTTGAATGAATTTGAAAAATTGTAGAATTTCTCTTCCAAATCAACCACCCAATCAAGTGCCTCATAAGGTTCGATCTCTTTTCTTAAAATATCTTCAATCGAAAAAGCCGCAACTATTGCGGAATTAGCAAAAGGATAATTTCGTTTGTAATTGCTCATTCCATTTACAATATTTACTCCTTTTCGATATGCCGCAGGAACAACCATACCACCTGGACACATACAAAATGAATAGCAATCAAAATTTGTTGGTGAGCTATATGTAACAGCGTAATCAGCCGCTTTCACTCCAGGCAATTCCGGCAAAGCCCATTTTGCTTGATTGATTAATTCTTGATAATGCTCAACTCTACTGCCAATAGCAAATCCTTTCACTTTGAATTTTACATTGTTTCGAATGAGCATTTTTTGGGTATCCATCGCACTATGCCCAATTGCAAAAATGAAATAATCTGCATCTAATTTACCTTTTTCGGTATCAATACTCGAAACTACTCCATTATGATGCTCGAAATCAAGCATTTTATTGTCAAAAATTATATTTCCGCCTTGATTGATGAAATCATGACGCATTCCTCTAACAATTTTAATTAAATTATTGCTTCCGATGTGTGGTTTTGCCAAATATTCAATTTCAGCAGGTGCACCAAATTTTACATATTTACTAAAAATATACTTCTTTTCTTTTTCTATATTTTTTGTTCGAGATGTTAGTTTCCCATCAGAAAAAGTACCTGCTCCACCTTCACCAAAGGCGTAGTTTGCACGTTCATCAAGTTCGCCGTTTTTCTCAAAATCTCGTACTTTTCGAACTCTTGTAAATACTTCAGGACCAAGATCGATGACTGTAACAACAAAACCAGCTTCGAGCAAAACATAAGCTGAAAAAATTCCTGCAGGACCGGTTCCAACCACCACCACCTTTTTTTTATTGGAAATTTTGGGAATAATCAAATTTTCTTCATCAATTACTGTATTTGATTTCAAATCATCAGAACTGACCAATACCTTCATTACCCAACGAATATGCTTCTTGCTTCTGGCATCCAAACTCTTCTTATTAATTTTATAACTAAAATTTTTTAAGCCGGTTGCTTGACGAATTTTTTTCTCAATATCAGATTCATCGCTTCCTACCGCTAAGTCAATTTCAACAAATTTATTTCCCATAAATATTTTGCTTAATTAATAAATTTTATTTAAGTTTGACGTATGTAATTACAAATATTTTTGATTTTAATTACAGACCAAAAACAAATATAAGCATATAATTTATGAATGACAATTTTAAATTAACAAAGTATTATTTGGATTGCATTTCGGAAGATAACAATCTTATTATTTTGTATTCTGCTAAACTTGAATGGAATCTACTCAAAATTGGATTTATGAGTTTATTTCATAAAAACCATAATGATTGTGTGAATGAAAAAAGTATTTACTCCAATCAAACATTTCCAAAGTTCTATGATAATACACTTGTTTGGGAAAATCCAAAATTAAATATAAATTGCAATTTTAAATTGCTACAACAACCAATCTCAGCAGATCTATCTCCAGAAAATGATGGCTCTGTGTTGTGGGAGTGTTTATCGCCAATTTGTGATTCTGAAATCTATACTGATTCTCTGAAAATAATTGGCAAAGGATATTTGGAGAGATTAACATTAACAAAATACCCATGGGAATTAGGACTATCTAATCTTTATTGGGGAAGATTTATTGCAGATGAGGACTATATTGTTTGGATAATTTGGGAAGGAGAATTTCCCTTAACCAAAATATATTATAATGGCTCTGAATATTCTGAGTGTAGAATTAATGAAGAAAGATTAGAATTTGGAAATTTTCAACTATTATTCCAAGAAAATTTTACAATTAGAAATAGTTATTTATTAAATGGTATTTTGAAAAATATTCCATTTATTGATAAATTTACAAAAACTCCTGTTTCGAAAATCAAGGAAATAAAGCATTATTCTAAAAGTAAATTTATTAAAAATGGACAAGAAATTTTTGGCAACACAATTAGGGAGAAAGTTTTATGGGAATAAATCCGAAATTTGGAAAATTCCTCTATGGATCTATATTTATGTTGATTTTGCCAGGAATTTTCATCCTTTGGGCTTCATTTACAAATAGTAAAATCACTCTTGATATTCCAGAATTTATGGGATTTCAATATATGATTTTGATTTTGGGTATTTTACTGATGATTGCCTCATTTTTGAATTTGCAAAAATATGGAAATGGCTTACCAATGAATATTTATCCGCCTGAAAAATTTGTTGATCTTGGAGTTTATAGGTACTTGAGCCATCCTATATATT
>JANJUO010000316.1 GCA_024710535.1 bacterium | reverse complement strand
AGACTAAGAAAAAAAGACAATTCATTTATCTATGTATCATTTGAAGGCTGTATTGGATATACTCCTGAAGGACAATTCAAACAAACTTATTGCGTTTTCAAAGATATAACTGAGCAATTAACCCTTGAGAATGAACTTATACACGCCAAAGAAGTTGCAGAAGCAAGAAAACAACTTTTCAAATCTTTGATTGAAAATGCACCTGATGGAGTTGTGATTATTGATAAAGATGGAAAATTTAAATATTGTAGCCCAAATTCAGCAAGACATTTTGGATTTGAAGAAGATGAAATTCTTGGTCATAACGGGGATGAATTTACTCACCCTGAAGACTTGCCACTTATTTACAAAACATTTGAAACTATACTCATTAATCCTGAAATAAAGCCGAAAATCGAATATCGCTTTAGAAGAAAGAATGGGGAATATCGCTGGATTGAAACTACTTTCACCAATATGCTGCACGATAATTCTATCAATGGTTTCATTTTGAATTTCACAGATGTGACCGAGAGAAAGCAAATTTTAGCAAACCTCGTTACTGCAAAAGAAAAAGCATAGCAAAGCGATCACCTCAAATCTGCATTTCTCGCTAATATGAGCCATGAAATTCGAACACCGATGAATGGAATTCTTGGATTTGCTTATTTATTGAAAGAGCCGGACTTATCGGGCGATGAGCAACACGAATATATCGAAATGATTGAGAAAAGTGGTAAGCGGATGCTCAATATTATCAATGATATTATTGACATATCTAAGATTGAAGCTGGATTGATGAAAACATATATTAGTGAAACAAATATAAACGAGCAAATTGATTATATTTATACATTTTTCAAGCCCGAAGCAGAGTCCAAAAATATTAGATTTTCTTTTAAAAGTACATTAATAGCGAAAGAAGCAACAATAAAAACCGACAAAGAGAAAGTTTATGCAATTCTTACAAATTTAGTTAAGAATGCAATGAAATTCACCGAAAATGGTTCAATTGAATTTGGATATAATCTAAAAACTGACGATAATAAACCCAAAATTGAGTTTTACGTTAAAGACTCGGGAATCGGAATTCCTCTAAATAGACAAGAAGCAATATTTGAGAGATTTATTCAAGCAGATATTGTTGATAAAATGGCACGTCAAGGTGCTGGCTTGGGATTATCAATCTCAAAAGCATATATTGAAATGCTTGGTGGTAGAATTTGGGTTGAAAGTGAAGAAGGAATTGGCTCTACATTTTACTTTACACTGCCTTATAATTCAGACTCTGCAAATGAAACAAAAAAAATAAATTTTGACCAATCAGAGAATCAAGATAATTCGAAAAAATTGAAAATTCTCATTGCTGAAGATGATGATGTATCGAATAAATTGATTGAAAAATTTGTCAAAGACATTACTAAAGAAATTATTAATGTAAAAACCGGAAATGAGGCAATCGAAACAGTTCGCGAAAATCCTGATATAGATCTGATATTTATGGATATTCGTATGCCTGAAATGAATGGATATGAAGCCACAAAAAATATTAGAGAATTTAATGAAAAAGTAATTATAATTGCGCAAACTGCTTATGGTTTATCGGGTGATAGAGAAAAAGCTCTTGATGCCGGTTGTAATGATTACATTACAAAACCTATTATTAAAGCTGAATTGCAAGAATTAATTCATAAATATTTTGGAAATTGATTATGTGTATTGACGAGCTGCGAAGTATATTTTTTTAATTTTATATAAAAACATCCGGTGTTTTTAAAGACATCGGATGTTTAAGTTTAGAATTCTATTGAATATTTGAAATCAAATAAAATTAATTCCAATCTATTCTTGCACTTGCCCACAAAGTTTTGATTTTTGTGATTTCTGTTTCTGAAAATTCGTTTCTTGGCAATGAAACTTTTTTCAATTTGCTAAGATTTTCGATTGTATCCGGCATTTTCTCTAAGCTGTTTGAGCCGATTTCTAATTCTTCCAAACTTGTTAGATTGCCAAATGATTCTGGCAATGCTCTTAATTCATTTTCATAAAGATAGAGTTTTTTCAATTTTGTAAGATTGCCAAAACTTTCCGGCAAAGTTGTTAATAAATTCTTGAATAGTCTTAATTTTTCGAGATTTACTAAATTACCGAAGTTTTCTGGCAATTCAACTAATTGATTTTCATAAGCTTCAATCTTATTCAAATTAGTAAGATTGCAGATAGAATCAGGCAATTGGTTCAAGTTGTTGCATTGAACTCTTAATTTCTCTAAATTAGTAAGATTTCCGATTGAATCAGGTAATTGGTTCAACTCGTTTTCTTCAAGAATAATTTCTTTGATATTAACAAGATTTCCGATTGAATCAGGAATTACACGGATTGAATTGTGGTTTAATCCAAGTTTTTTCAAATTTACTAAATTACCGATTGAAGCAGGAATTTCTCTTAATTTATTCCAGCTAACCACTAATCCTTCAAGATTTTTCAACTCACCTATCGAGGCAGGCAAAGTGATTAATCTATTACCGCTCAAATCAAGTTTTTTCAAATTTTGCAATGTGCTGATTTTTTCGGGTATGAAAGTGATTCTGTTGTTATATAGAATCAATTCTTCAAGGTTAGTAAGTTTGAAAATGTCTTCAGGAAATTCATCCAAATCTTTGTAGTGCAAATCAAGAGAAAGCACATTTTCCGGTTGTAAGAGTGCCTTCTCCAATGAGTAGTATGTTATTGTTT
>JANJUO010000241.1 GCA_024710535.1 bacterium | reverse complement strand
ATCGGTCAGTTTGGGGTAGGTTTCTATTCTGTTTTTATGGTAACAGACGAAATTACTGTTGAAACCAAGCACTCGGCACTCGGCTCAAAAGCTTACAAATGGACTTCAAGCGGACAATCAAACTACACAATTGAAGAAATTGAAAAAGAAAATCGTGGTACAAAGATTTCATTTAAATTGAAAGATGACCAAAAAGAATTTGCTGATGATTGGAAGGTGAAGAGTATTCTTAAGAAATATTCAAATTTTGTTGATTTCCCGTTATTTGTTAATGATGAAGAAGTGAACAAAGTTCAGGCACTTTGGCACAGAAAAAAAGAAGACATTAAAGAAGAAGAACTTACTGAGTTTTATAAATTTATTTCAAATGATTTTTCTGAACCACTTGGCCACTTGCAATTTGCAGTTGAAGGAAATTTCAATTTCAAAGCACTTTTATTTATCCCAAAAACAGCACCTGTTGCATTATTCAAGGATATGAACGAAAAATCTGTACATCTGTATTCAAATAAAATATTCATACAAGATGATGCAAAAGAACTCATTCCTGATTATCTGAAATTCTTGAAAGGTGTTGTTGACACTGAAGATTTACCTTTGAATGTTTCTCGTGAAGTTACTCAATCAAGTCCTGTTATGACAAAAATCAAAAATGTTATCACAGGAAAAGTTTTGTCTTTGCTTGAAGAATGGGCAGATAAAGAAAAAGAAAAATATGAAGAATTTTTCAAAAATTTTGGTCCTTTATTCAAAACTGGTGTAAATTCAGATTTCAGCAATAAGAATAGGATTGTTGAATTATTAAGATTTGAATCTTCAGCAACAAAAGATGCAGAACTTACCTCGTTTAACGGTTATGTTTCGAGAATGAAACCCGAACAGAACGAAATTTACTATATTTCAGGCAGTTATCGAGAGCAAATTGAACGCAATCCAAATATTGAATATTTCTTAAAAAATAATTTGGAAGTATTATATCTCACTGATCCTGTTGATATTTTTACGGTTCCATATATTTCAGAATATGATAACAAAAAAATTGTATCGATCGACAAAGCAAATATCGATATTAATAAAACAGAGTCAGAAAGCGAGAACGAAACAAAAAATGAAGATTTGAATGTTGTTATTGAACGCTTCAAATCTGTTCTTGGTGAAAAAGTTGAGAATGTTGTTGAATCCAAGCGCCTTGTTTCGCATCCAGTTACTCTGGTTGTTGGTAGTATGGGAATGGATCCGCAAATGGAAAAAATCATGCAAATGATGGACAAAAATTATTCAACATCGAAGCGACTAATGGAAATAAATACTTCCCATCAAATAATTAAGAACATTTCTTCGATGATTGCCTCAGGCAAAAATGAAGAATTGGTAAACAAAACAATACTTCAATTATTTGAAGGTGCATTGTTGATTGAAGGAATAATGAAATCTCCATCAGATTTTGTTGCAAGAATGAATGATTTGTTGATATTTGCAACACAAGAAAATTAATTAACTTAAAATTTTATTTCAGAGGCATTAATGAAATTATCCGAATTTAAATACGTATTATCAAAAAATTCTATCGCAAAGTTTCCGGCGGATCCCAGAGATTCTTCAAGATTGATGGTTTTGAATAAAGAAAGTGGTGATATTGAAGATAAGGATTTTAAAAATATTACCGACTATTTCCAAAAAGGAGATTGTCTTGTTTTGAATGAAACAAAGGTTTTTCCTGCCCGTTTATTTGGCAAAAAAGAAAAAACTAATGCAAAGATTGAAGTTATGCTTTTAAGGGAATTAAAGGCAGAAGACAGAATTTGGGATGTACTTGTTGAACCGGCAAGAAAAGTTAGAATTGGTAATAAAATTTATTTTGATAATGGAAAATTCTATTGCGAAGTAATTGATAATACTACCTCTCGTGGAAGAACTGTTAGATTTAGTTATGATGGTAATTTATTCGAGATAATTGCCAAAATTGGCGAAATGCCTCTTCCTGAATATATCAAAAGAGACCCAACAGAGCATGATAAAGATACTTATCAGTGCGTTTTTGCAAATCCGGATTTCCTTAGTTCGATTGCACCTCCAACAGCAGGGCTTCATTTTACTGATGAAATACTCAATAAATTGGTAAATAAAGGTGTTAGAATTGCAAAAGTTGTTTTGAATATCGGACAGGGTGTTTTTGAAAGAATCGAAGTCGAAGACCTAACTAAGCATAGAATGTATTCGGAATATTTTGAGATCTCTCGCGATTCTGCAGAAACAATAAATAAATCATTGAAGGCAAAGAAAAATGTTTATGCCGCAGGAGCAAGTGTTGCAAGAGCATTAGAAGCATCTGTTTTAACAACAGGTGCAGTTAAACCAAACAAAGGCTGGACCGATAAATTTATTTATCCACCTTATGAATTCAAAATTGTTTCAAGGCTGATAACTAATTTCCATCCGCCTGCCTCGCCTTCATTGTTGCTTGCGTCTGCATTTTCCGGCTCGGAAAATCTATTCAAAGCATATAAACGTGCAATGAAAAATGAATTTAGATTTCTTGCTTATGGAGATGCAATGCTTATTATTTAAAAATATTTTTATTTTTATTAGTAAATTATTGAAAAAAATGGTTAATTTCGTTTTTTAAAAAAAGTTGATTTATGAAAATAGATAAAATAAATCTCTATTTATTTACTTATGATGAATTTTTAGCAACAAGATTCATCAATATTTGTAATGAATTAGATTCAGTAGAATTTAAAAATGGAGATTTATTTATCTATTCAGAACAATCTTTTGAAAATCATCTCAATCTTTTAATATTTGATACTTCTTTTTTAGTTGATAATATTGAAAAATTCAACCCTATTTTCCAAAATTCTGATTGTAAAATATTATTTTTTGAGAGATCATCAAATTCTGATTCTTACATCGATATTAATCTTTATAAGCCAATTACAATCATCAACGAAATGCAAAATGACAATAGTATTAAATACATTATTCAAAGTATTGTCAATTATATTTCTGATATGAATGAACTTAAGAGTTTTAAATCCATTTTTGAAATTGCAAAAGATTCAAAATTTGTAACTGACATTGATGGAATAATCATTAAATGGAATAAATCT
>JANJUO010000196.1 GCA_024710535.1 bacterium | reverse complement strand
GAAACATTATTTCTCTTAAATAACAAAGAACTCAAGAATTCACAAAGCGGCTGAGTAGTTACCAATAAGTTATATCAAATTAATTTTTGGAAATTTCACAAGTCGATTTGCCATTATAAAATAAAATCAGTAATTTGGTATTTTATTCAACACTAATTGTGGCAAGAAAAATGTTAAGACATAATTTGAAATTGAATTTTATAACTTTTTTAATGATATGCTTTTCCATAAATTCTAATTTGTTTTCTCAAGAGGATGATCGTGGGTTTTTGGTGAAAATCGGTCAAAAAGCACCGGATTTTTCAGCAAAAATGATTGATGGAACTACGTTTAAATTATCTGATAATCTTGGAAAAATTGTAGTGTTGCAATTTACTGCAAGCTGGTGCAGTGTTTGCATCAAAGAGATGCCACTTTTAGAAAAAGAAATATGGCAAATTCATAAAGATAAAAATTTTATTTTGATTGGTGTAGATCGTGATGAACCTTTGGAAACTGTAAGGAAATTTGCAAAAGCAACAAAAATCACATATCCATTGGTGCTCGATCCGGGAGCAGATATTTTTGGTTTATATGCTAATAAAAATTCAGGTGTTACCCGAAATATAGTTATTAATTCCACAGGTGAAATTGTTTTTATGACACGACTTTTCGACCAAAAAGAATTTGATAAAATGAAAGAAATTATTTTCAAATTAGTAGAAGAAAGCCATCAAAAATTAATTGAAAAATAATCAATTACGCTAAATATTTGCAAAATGAAATTTTGGCAGTATCGAATCGTCTATAAATTTCAAATAATTTTAAAGTGTAAATGAAAAAACAAATACTAAGTGATAGAGTAACTGAGTTGCTTGCCGAATCGAGCGAGCCGCTAAATTTAAATCAAATTTCAAAATTGCTAATGCTTAAATCCGATTCTGAAGAATACTTTTTATTAAAGAACCTTTTGATTGAATTAAGCGAGACAAAAATTCTCAAAAGGCATCCTCGAAGACGATATTCAATTTTTGATGAAGTGGCTTTTTCCACAATTGAAGGTATATTGAGGATTGACAATAATCGTGGAATTGTTCAAACAAATATACCAAATATTCCAAAAGTTGTCATCAAACAGAAAGATCTTGGAACTGCATTTGATGGAGATACTGTTCAAATCCATCTTTTAGCACAAAAAAAGGGGAAAAAGCCAAAAGGTTTTGTTACCGAAGTGATCAAAAGAGCCAATATTGAAATTGTTGGTCAAGTGGAAAAAACTGATTATTTTTGGTATCTTGTGCCGGAAGATTTGAATTATTATGTCGATTTTCTGATTCCTGAAAATAAATTAAATGGAGCAAAGCAGGGCGACAAAGTTGCGGCAAAGTTTATGAATTGGACAGATCCACAAACAAGTCCTAATGCTGAAGTTATTTCAATTATCGGCAAAAGCGGTATTCCAAAAGTTGAATATGACTCGGTTTTGCATGAATTTGATTTACCATTCGAATTTCCTCAAGCAGTTATCGACGAAGCACTCAAGTTCACAAAACCGCAAAATCGAAAACCAGCTGGAAGAATGGATCTTCGAAACGAAGATATAATTACAATAGATCCCGTTGATGCTCGCGATTTTGATGATGCTCTTTCGCTGAAAAACTTAGATAATGGCAATTTTGTTTTGGGCGTTCATATTGCGGATGTTAGCCATTATGTTGTTGAAAACAGCGAGCTTGACATCGAAGCAAGATTTCGTGGCAATAGTATTTATTTGGTTGACCGAGTTATACCTATGCTTCCCGAAGAATTATCAAACGTAATTTGCTCGCTACAGCCACACGAACCACGACTTGCATACTCAGTTTTTATGGAAATTGCACCGAATGGTGCTTTGAAAAATTGGGAAATTGCAGAAACGATTATCAACAGCAAAAGGAGATTCACTTACGAAGAAGTACTGGAAATTATTAATTCAGGAGAAGGAGATTTCTCAGAATTAATTTTGAATTTGGATAAACTTGCCAAAATTCTAAAGCAAAACAGATATGCTACCGGTGGAATTGAATTTGAAACTTCTGAAGTGAAATTCAAACTTGATGAAAATAAATATCCTGTTGAAATTGTTCTGAAAACCACAACCGCTTCTACTTCTTTAGTTGAAGAATGTATGCTGATGGCAAATCAGGCAGTTGCAATGCAATTAAAGAAAATTTCAAAGGAATTGAAAGCGGCTCAAGATTTGCCATTCCTATTTAGAGTGCACGACGAGCCCGACCAGAAGAAACTAAGTGAATCACTTGAATTTCTTGCCGGATTGGGAGTGAAATCTGCTAAGAAAAATCTGACTTCAAGAGAAATAAATAACATTATTCATCAGGCAAATAATCTGCCCGAAAAGGACATTATTCATCAAATTCTAATACGAGCAATGGCAAAAGCAGTTTATTCTGCCGCAAATATTGGTCATTATGGGCTTGGATTCAAAGAGTATTCCCATTTTACTTCTCCAATCAGAAGGTATCCCGACTTGGTGATTCATCGTCTTTTGAAAGAATATTCCAAAGGATTACCGGATAAAGATAGGTTGAATTATCTGAAAATGTTTGTTAAAGATGCGGCAAATCATACTTCAAATACTGAAAGATTGGCAATGGACGCAGAGCGAGCATCAATCAAACTTACGCAAACAGTTCTTGCTTCAAATCTTGTTGGAAATGAATACAACGCAACAATTTCCGGAGTTCAGAGTTATGGTGTTTTTGCGGTTCTTGATGATATTTATGCCGAAGGTTTGCTTCATATCAAAGATATGACTGATGATTATTACATTTATGATGAGAAAAAATTCCGTATGACAGGCAGAAAAAACAAAAAAGTATTCTCATTTGGCAAGAAAATTCGCATCAAAATCATCAAAGTAAACATTAACAAGCGGACAATAGATTTAAGACTTGTCCCGTAGAAATCGCAAAATTTGTTTGCTGAATTGTCTATGGTTTTCATAGCCAAATTCAGCATCCAATCTTGCAATTATTTTATATAAGTTGATGATAATTATAAAATTTTATTTCAGCAAATATGCATGATCATTAATTTTATGCACGTTCAATTTTTTAATTTATCTTACCACCACAAATTTCTTAATCGAATATTCTTCTTTATTGAATAATTTAATTAAGTAAATGCCTTCAATTAATGTAGAAATATCCACTTGAGAATTTTCCAATCTTTCTATTTTAACTAAATTTCCATTTAACTCATATATTTCGTAATAATTTGGGATAAACATACTCTCATCGTTATCTATAATAATAAATGAATTAGCGGGATTAGGATAAATATTTATTCCATCAGATAATTTATGTGTCTCCTCGACCGTAGTTGCTATTTCACGATTTGAATAATAAATTTCAATATCCCCAGTTCGTAAATCTGCCCAAGTAGAATGCATTGAATTATCTGACATTGCAACTCCAATGAATGAATTCCCTTTCGGAAGATTAAGATATGGAGATGAAATTGTACTCATCAATTTATTTGGAGCAAAATTTTCTCCACCATCTGTTGAAATGGTTGAAAAAATATTAAAATTAACAGTATCGCCTTTACCGCTTAGCCGCCTATCCCGCCAGGCAATAGCCAAATTACCGTTTAATGAATAATTCATCCATACTTGATCTTGCTCAATTCCATTTTTCACGGAATCATCATTCACCCTGAGTGGAAGAGTCCAAGTTTTTCCATAATCTGTAGATTTTTTTAGAAAAACATCTGCATCTCCATAACGCTCATCAATCCAAGTAAATCCTACATTTCCATTTCTTTCAGCATCTGCGGCAATGCAATATGCTTTAGCGAAGTCTCCTGTATTAGCTTTCAAATAGAAAGCGTTGGTTATTACACCTCTTTGAAATGTATTTCCTAAATCATTTGTCGTTGCATAATAAATTCTTACTACTTTGGCTGCTGTGGTATCATAAGTATGATATGCAATATATGCTGTGCCATCTGCCCCAACAGAAATTGCTGGATATGATTTTGTCATTAGTCCTACCGTGTATTCTTCGTTGTCAATTTGCTTAATATCAGACCAAGTTTTGCCATTATCGTTTGAAGTTTTGAGATAAATATGATGCTGACCGATATACCAATATGCTGACATAGCAGTTAAATAAATTGTTCCGTCATTTGCACCACCGCTATTGTCTATAGCAATCCAAGGTCTGTCAATTGGCAAATCCGGTTTATCCTTCATATCGAAAACATTAATAGGTTCTGACCAATTTTTGCCACCATCAATTGATGAAACTACAAAAACCGCTCCGGCAGTATCGGGAGTTTGCCTAAAATTAATATAGGATAGAAATGCAACTCCATTTCGATTAAATGCAATAGAAACATCGGCAGAACCATTTAAAGCTGTGTCATGAGGCATAAACTGAATATTACTCCAAGTGTTTCCCTCATCAAAAGAAGATTTTACAGCAATCCAAACCTTGCCATCTAAGCGACCTCGCATCCAGCCTGTAATTATGTTCTTAGAATTAGTCGGATTAACCGCGATATATGGCTCACCATCGAAACCTCCCAAATTTGAAAGGTTTATGTTTTCTGCTTTTAGCGTTGAAGCAAAAAGAGCAAATAAAATTGATAAATATAGAATTTTCATCGCACCACAAGAAATTTTTCCGTAAAATTTCCAATTTGAATGAAATATAAACCGACAGGTAAATGCGAAATATCAATTCTTTGTAGGGAACAACGATCGTTGTTCCCTACGGTCATTATGCATTCGCCGAAGCTGTTGATGATTTTGATATTTGAACCATCCGAAGCGTCGAAACCTTCGGATGGTTTTGATATTTCGATATATTCCGATGCAGGATTGGGAGAAATTTTTATCTGATTTAATTCATTATAAGTAACAGAATTGGTATTATTAATCACATCATTTAATTTTTCCCAAATACTATTACAGAGTTGATTAGGAACTTCACCGCTATTTGCAAGATTTCCCATTCTCACAACAACCAATCCTAAACTTTTTGAAATACTTAATATTTGACCGTTTTTACCTAATGCGGCATACATATCTGATGGTGCTGCCGGTGCATAAGAGCCATTAAACACGAATTGAGTAGTTGGGAGCATATATGAAGATTTTCCATTTAACCACCATAAATATCCGTATGATTTATTAATATTTTGAGATGTATTAGTCATTTGCCTGATGTAAGAAGTGTCGTGAAGCAAAGTATCTTTATTCCAAATACAATCGTTTTGAATCAATAAGCCATAGCGTGCCATACTTCGAGGTTTGCTAAAGAAAACATTATCATAATCAATCATTAACCAAGAACCAGTTATTCCAGTTTGATTTTTTAATTTTTGTTGAGTAAAAGTATTGATTGGCAACCCAGTTGCAGTTGTGATTACTTTTTCCAAAAGCGTATAAGGAGCATTATGGTATGCCCATCTTGCGCCAGCATCTGCTTTATATATTAGGCATGAGTCAATTGTGCAATGATTGTCTTTTACACCATCATCTAAACCTGAAGTCATTGTTAGCTGATTCCAAATTGTAATTTTATCCTCTTTTTCTTTCGAGCACTTTGTCCAGCCATTACCTAAATACTTTGAAGTTAAATCACTTAATTTGAGAAAACCCTCTTCCTGGGCTTTTCCTATTAAAAAGGATGTTAAAGTTTTACCTGCTGATGCCCAATACCAAACGCTATCTTTATTAAATGAGCCAAAATATTTTTCGAGTACGATTCTTCCATCTTTCAGAACAATGAAAGCCTTAGAGTTTTCATTTTCTAAAAAATCATAAAGAGGTTGGATTTTGCTAATATCCCAGCCAAGTGATTGAGGAGTAGTGGTTTCCCAATTTGTGCCGGAAATTGGTGGGAAATATTTATTCTGCGAATGTAGAATTGTTGAGAATAAAATCAAAATTAAACAGTAAAACTTCGCCATTAATACACCTTTTAATTGATTATTTTTTTTAGACAAACAAATTTTTTAAAAGTTTAATCGCATTCATATTTACTTGATACTTAATATAAAAATATGAATAATTAAGCACAAACTTCTCTGCATAATTTCCAATTTGAATAAAATATATGCCAACTTATGCCTAAACACATTTGATGAACTTTACCATCAGTTTGTAAGCATAAATCAAGACAAAATGAATTTATTCTTCAATTCAAATTAAAAAAATCTAAAAAATATTTTTTTCTTTTTGAAGAATAACACTATTTAATTAATTTTTTAGTAATAATCTTATCATTCCCAAGTTTTAAGGTAAAAGAATAAGCCCCAGAAATCAAATGACTTAGGTTTAGCTTTTCGCTTATCTTTTCATGATAGTATTCTTTTTCAATTGAGAATACTTTATTTCCTAAAATATCAAAGACCGAAAATTCGATCTTACCGAATTCACTTGAAGAAATATCAAACTCGACATTCACAAAGTTTTCAAATGGATTAGGATAAATATTGATTTTAGATTGAGAAATTTTGCCATCATCCAAAAAACTTGTAAGAAGTGAAGTATGTCTAATTGGTAGTCTTTTAATTCGTATTTTGCAAGCATCATAGATAGCATTACATAGAGCCGGTGAAACAGATGGGAAACCAAGTTCACCAAGTCCTCCCGGAGATAAATTACTTGGAACAATATGGACTTCAACATTAGGGGATTCCCTCATTGTTAGCCATTGAAAATCATGAAAGCCCGACTGTTCAATCTGTCCATTTTTGATAGTAATTTCAGATTTAATTGCAGTAGATAAGGCATCTATCGCGGAGCCGACAAATTGCGATTCAATATTTCCAGGATTGATAGCAATACCACAGTCTAAAGCAGCTACTACTCTTTCAACTTTCAAAATTCCATTATCTGAAACAGAAACTTCAACAACGTGAGCAGCAAAGCTCCCATAATTAACATAACTTGCGATACCCCTACCCCAATTATCAGGTAATTTTTTGCCCCATTCTGCTTTTTCTGCTAATACTTCTAACACTTTTTTCAATCTTGAGTTTGTTGTAATATTTAGACGAAATTCCAATGGGTCTGCATTAGCAAGTATAGCCAGTTCATCCATCAATGATTCATTTACAAAAACTACTTGAGTACTATCTACCGAACGCCAAGGTCCGGTTGGAATTGAATAATTTCGAGACGACTTTAAATTTTGAATGTTCGGAACTTGGTAGTCCGGATTGCTCGCGGTAACATTACCTTGTGAAGCTACTTTATGTATCCAACCAGTAATTTTACCATTATTATCAATACCTGCTTTCACAGAATGTATGCTCATACTTCGATAAAAGTCATTTCGGATGCAGTCGGCTTTAGTATAGAAAAGCTTGATAGGAAAACCAGACAACTTTGAAACTAATGCTGCCATTTCAACATAATCACTATTATGCCCACGTCCAAATCCTCCTCCAGAAAGCAAAACATTCACTGTAACATCACTTAGGGGCAATCCAATAGCATTAGCTACATTTGTACGAGCATTTTGTGGATTCTGTGTAATGGTCCATACATCGCATTTGTTGTTATGATAATGTGCAAATGCATTCATAGGTTCCATTGTTGCATGTGCCAGTAGCGGAACTTCATAAACTGATTCTACGGTTTTTGTAGTATTCTGTGGTAAAGACGGAAGATTTCCAATGGTATTAATTAATTCTTGAGTAATAATTCTGCTGTCTTTAGTCGAGATAGGTCCGGGATTCCATTCTGCTTTTATTGAAACGGATGCTAATCTTGCAATATACGTGCTTTCAGCAACAACAGCTATACCATACGGAATTTGATAAGAAGCAATATATCCGTCAATGTTTTTAGCATTTGAATCATCGAATGACTTTAGTGTACCACGAATTTCTGGTGGTCTAAGCACAACAGCATATTTCATACCTTCCATTCTATAGTCAGAGCCATAAATAGCTTTTCCAGTTACTATTTCAGGATTGTCTATGTGCCACTTAGTTTTACCAATTATTTTAAATTCTGATGGTTGTTTTAATTTGACTGATGATGCCGGTGGAACTGGTAAAGTAGAAGCGATATCAATTAGTTCGGAGTATGGTACCTTTCTCTGACCATCAATTTCATAAACAAAACTTTTGTCTGCTCTGCATTTTTCAATAGGAATTTGCCAGAGCTTTGCCGCAGATGCTATAAGCAACATCCTTGCTTGAGCACCGGCAGTTCTTAAAGTTTCCCAAAAAACTCGTGTACTCGTACTACCACCCGTTGATTGATTACCATATTTGCTATCTCCGACAGCGTTGATTGGCAGAATAAGATCCCAGTCAGCATCCAACTCCTCCGCTGTGATCATTGATAGAGATGTTCTTACTCCTTGCCCAAGTTCAGAACGTGGTATAGTAATGGCAATTCTATTGTCATCTCTAATTTCAAGCCAAATATTTGGTTCAATCGAAAATGCTTTTTTTTCTTTATCGAACGATTTAATTTCAGAAAATAAATCTGTTGCGGTGAAAAGGCCGGAAACAATTCCACCAATACCCAATGCAGCACCTACTGCAAATTTGCGTCTTCCATAATCAATATTTTTCATTATTTACTCCTTTGCCGCTAAGTGAATTGCCTGACGGATTTTATTATAAGTTCCACATCGGCAAATATTATTAGACATGGCAGAATTGATGTCATCATCTGTTGGCTTAGGGTTTGAATTTAATAAATCCTGAGCAGTGATTATTTGCCCTGGTTGGCAATAGCCGCATTGAGATACTCCAATATCAACCCATGCTTTTTGCAATTTGTTAAGCCCATCAGCAGAAAGTCCTTCAATCGTGATTATCTTACTTTTTTCTAAGCCCATAATTGGAATAAGGCAACTGCGTTCAGCCCTACCATCAATTAAAACTGCGCAAGTGCCACAAACACCTATTCCACAGCCATATTTTGTACCCGTAAGACCAAGTTCATCACGAAGCACCCACAATAGTGGTGTTTCTGAAGAAGATTTTATATTGAAATCTTTACTCTTAATATTCAGTTTCATACTTATTCCATAATTGATTTATAAATTAATAAAAATACTGAATTCATTATAAAAATAGTAGAGTTAAAATAACATTTACTATCGTTCTAATTTTGCAAATTTAGAAAAAA
The DNA here is from genome assembly GCA_024710535.1 of bacterium. Lineage (GTDB taxonomy): Bacteria > Bacteroidota > Ignavibacteria > Kapaibacteriales > UBA2268 > JANJUO01. Next base: position 1,908 of record JANJUO010000196.1, on the reverse strand, counting down.
TATATCTCACCACCACAAATTATTCTTTATAATTTACAATTTCAATGAAATACAAGCCGATAGGCAATTGCGAAATATCAATTCTTTGTAGAGAACGCAGATCTGCGTTCACTACGGTCATTATGCATTCGCCGAAGGTATTGTAGATTTTGATATTTGAACCTTCCGAAGGTTCGAAACCTTCGGAAGGTTTATAACAAAGTTAGCTGTAATTTGCACGTGATTTTTTCATTTAGATACTTAGCATCAACTATTCTTAATTCTATATAATTTATAATAATCAACAATTCTACAAATTAAGAGTTAGAAATCAAATAAATCACCAAGGAATGATTTCTTTTTATTCTTATTATACCCTTGTGATTTGTATTTATAGTCATCATCATCATCATCACGATAATTAGCATTCGTATTTCTTTCTGGTTGTCTGTAATTATCTTCATCACTTATCGATCTTTCAATAATTTTTTCAAGTTCACCTCTATCAAGCCATATTCCCCTGCACTTTGGGCAGTAATCGATTTCTATTCCCTTTTTATCGCTTAGCGATAAATCAACATTACATGTTGGACACAACATGTTTATTCTCCTTTTGGTTTTTTAAATAATGAAATTAAAATTGAAACCCCAATTATGGAAATTATAATTAATAGAGACCAGCTAATTGGAAACTTGCCTCCGAATGCTTCGTTTAACCAAGCCATTTTTAACCCTACAAATACAAGAACAATTCCCAATCCGTATTTCAGATAACGAAACTTGTGAATTACTCCTGCCAGCATAAAATAGAGTGCTCTTAAGCCAAGTATTGCAAATACATTAGAAGTAAATACAATCAATGGCTCATTTGTAATTGCAAAAATTGCAGGAACGGAATCTACAGCAAAAATAATATCTGATAATTCTATGAATAAAAGAGCGACCATTAACGGAGTAGCAAATAAAACCCCATCTTTGCGTACAAAGAAATTTTGACCTTCTATAGTTGGAGTTACCGGAAAGAATTTTCTAAATAATTTTATAACAGGATTCTTTTCGGGATCTATTGGCTTTTCAGGTGCAAAGATTATCTTCAAGCCAGTCAGAATAAGAAAACCTCCAAAGAATATCACAATCCATTGATACTGAAGCAGAATAGAGCCCATTGCAATAAAGATAATTCTAAAAATAAGAGCCCCAATTATACCATAGAATAATACTCTATGCTGATATTTTAGCGGTATTGCAAAGAAGCTGAATACAACCACAAAAACAAATATATTATCTACAGCCAAAGTTTTTTCAACAATAAATCCGGTAAGAAATTCCAGTCCAACTTGCTTAGCAGCAATAGCGGCATCGAATCCGGGAATAGCAAGAAGTCGCTCATCTGTTTCAAACTTCCACTCTGCATATATATAGAATAGATAGTTGAAGATAAGCGCAAGGGAAATCCAAACAATACTCCACGTTAGTGATTCCTTAAAGGTCACTTCGTGAGTATCCCTATGAAACACGCCTAAATCCAAAGCGAGCATCATCAAAACAAATGCTGTAAATCCAGCATAAAACATCCAGTAATCTGCAAAAGGAAACAAAATAATATTTTCCATCAAGTACCTTTCTCAATTTGTTATAAAAAAATGTTCTAATATTTAGACGATGTAATAAAATAATATTATTTTTTCTACTACGGCACAATTGTTTTCGGAATAATTTGCCAATAGATTTAAATTTTTTTCTTTATAGGAAAAATTATAAAATGCAGAATAAATGTAATAATCCCATTTTGAACATAATTTGCTTTAACTTCCAAATCAATAAAATATTATCAGATTCTTAGCGTGATATATTTTATGAAAGTTGAAGAACATATTGATAACTGCAAAATCTCAGCTGATTTATATTAAGTCTAATAATATTATACAC
>JANJUO010000176.1 GCA_024710535.1 bacterium | reverse complement strand
ACTTTGCATTTCGAGTATTTGATTTGCTTTGGTCAATGCATTCTGATTTTCTGTCAATTCTTGATTAAGAGTAGCCAACTCAATATTAGTATTCTCAATTAAACTATTTTTTTCTTCTAAAAGTTTGTTGTCTTTATTCTTCCTTCTAAAGAAAATAAACAAAACGATAGCAAGAGAAGCAAGCAAAACAACAACCAACATCATAAAGTTACGCAACATATTGTCGTAGCTCATCTTGTTATTTAGCAATTTTATTTCATTTGCTTTTTGTTGTGCTTCAAATTCTTTTTGAGTTAGAGCTAATGCCTTAATTTCATTATCCTTATTCAGCAAATTCAATTCTTTATCTTTGGTAAGAATTTTCAATTCTTGCTTTTCAATTTCCAAACTTTGAATTTTTTGTTTATTGTTCAAATTTAATAATTCATTATTTCTTCTTGCAAGCTCACTTTCCATCAATAAAGACGAGTTTTTGAGTAATTCAATATCTTTTTCTTTGATTTTCAGGTCTTTTACAGCTTCAATCTCGGCAATTTTTTTATTTGTTTCGATAGTATAAATTGTATCTCTTAAAGCAGTTGACTCTATAAACAAATCCATACTTCTCTTGAAATCGCCCTTTGAATAATAAGTATCTGATAATAATTTCAAAGACTTCCGCAAATCATCAAGTTCCTTTCTTTCCCTAAATGCCTTTTCGGATTTCTCAAAATATTGAATTGCCTTACTTAAATATTCTTCTTTCTTAATCGAGTCGGAGCTATTGAAGTCTTTTGCCATTAAATAATATTGATTTCCAATATTTGAATAGCTGATAGATACATTTCGCTCTGCTCCAATCGAATTAGCAATTTCAAGTGAAGAATTGAAATACTCTAAAGCTTTTATATGGTCCTTTTTCTTTTCAAAAACTTTTCCAATAGCACTATAATTAGTTGACATATTCAATTTATTTCCTGTAATTTTTGATAATTCCACTGAATTATTCAAAAATTCGAGTGCTTTATCATAATCAGCAAGTTCAATATAAATAATACCGGCATTACCATAGCCCATAGCAAGAGAAAATTTATCATCTAATTCTTTAGAAATTTCAATAGCTTTCAAATAATATTCAAGGGATTTATCTTTTTTGTCCATTTTATCATAAAGAACACCCAAATTACCGTAAATATTTTGAATAATGTCTTTATCCTTTGAATTATCAAGGATTTTCAGAGAATTATTATAATATTCCAATGCAGAATTAAAATCACCCATCGAGGAATAAACAATCCCTATATTTCCATATTTAAGAGCAATACTCCTTTTATTACCCATTTCTTGCGAAATTTCAAGAGACTCACGATAATAATCCAAGGCACTTTGATATTCTCCTTGTATATCATAATTAATTGCAATATTATTTGTGATCCTGGCAATTTTATCTAAGTCATTGATTTCTTTTGCCAAATTCAATGCTTTAAAATAATGAGTATTGGATTCGACATAATTTGATAAATCGGAATAAATATTTCCTAATTCAACATTTGCCGTTACTATTGCATTATTATAATCTATTGACTTTGCTACATTTAGAGCCACATTAAGAACGCTAATTGCCGAATCGTAGTTATTTTGCCTTCTAAACATATTGCCTTGACTTAGATAAACATCACATTCAAGAGTTTTATTATTCATTTTTTTTGCAAATTTTATAGCATTGATATAACTCGTATTTGCTAAATCCCAATTTTTTTTGCCATAATAATAATTCCCCATAATGAAATAGCAATTTGCAATACCTGTATCATTATTAATCTGGTTAAAAAAATCAGTTGCTTTATCAGCATAAATTTTAACGTCATCCCATTGTCTTTTCTTAGAATATGCTTTTGCAGTTATCAAATAAGATTGACCTATATTCTGTTTTGAGCCAATTTCTTCTGCGAGAGTTTTTGCATAATTAGCATAAATTATTGAAGAATCTGCAGAAATATTTATGTATTTCTCTGCAATTTCAAGAAATAAGTCATTTTTGTTTTTATTGTTTTTTGCATAATTGAGTTCAATTTTCAAACTATCAATAATTTGAGTTGGAGTTTTAATTGCACTAATTTTTTCATTCCCACCTTTATGAATACTCTGTTTTTGGGCATAATTTCCGCCAATCATTATCAATCCAAACAGCATCAAAATTACAAGAATTCTCTTCATACTTCCAACCATAATTCAAATTATACTTTATGCAAAACTATTAATATTAATTGAATTTACAAAATAATTTTATTGATGCAAAAGATTTGCTAATAGCGCTTGAAGCATCTGGCAGAAAAGATATGTATTTCTTATCGAAAATCAGCTTTTTTCTATCCTTTTTCTATTATTTATTTGGTGTTTGTTTTTTTATTTCTTAATTTTGCTTTGTAATAATTTATGAACGTCCGTTCTTAAATTATTACAAAGGGGGAAAAAATGAAAAATTATGTAGCATATTATAGAGTTTCTACTCAAAAGCAGGGTAGTTCGGGGCTTGGTTTGGATGCTCAACGGCAAACAGTCCGAAATTTTATTGGGCAGAATAATTTAATTGCAGAATTTACCGAAATTGAATCCGGCAAAAACGATAGACGCGTTGAATTGCAAAATGCGATTGAATATGCAAAATCGCATAATGCCACTTTGATTATTGCAAAACTTGACCGTCTTTCGAGAAACGTCAGTTTTATTTTTCAATTGCGTGATTCACGTGTGGATTTTATTTGTTGCGATATTCCTGATGCAAATACAATGACAATCGGAATTTTTGCTTTGCTTGCTCAGCAGGAGCGCGAGTTGATTTCCGAAAGAACCAAAAAAGCACTTGATGCAAAAAAACAACGAGGTTTTAAACTTGGCAAACCGGATAATTTCACAGATGAAATGCGAAAAAAAGGACGCGAAGTTTACCATCGAAAAGCAATGGAGAACGAAAACAATATTCGTGCCTTTGCTTTTATTCAGGTTTTGCGTCAGCAAAAGTTAACTTATCGGGCAATTGCGGCAAAACTCAACGAAACCGGATTTAAAACAAGCACAGGAAATCACTTTTATGCGATGAGCGTAAAGCAAATTTATGATCGATACGCCAAAAATCAAGGGGTAATTTAATATGGCTCACATCAAAAACGTTGCTTAAAATCGATTTATGGAGGTCGGGAATTTTGTGAAGAGTGGAAATTGTTTTTCAAATAAATATCAATATTTTTCGTGTATTTATTAGTTATTAAGGAGAAAGATATGAATGGATTTTCGGTAAGTTCTACAAAAGAAACATTAAATATAGCATTTGATAGAAATATTTTTAATGATGATTTTTTAAGTGAAATACTTGATATTATTGAAGTTAATTATTTATCAAAATTGGTTGATTTTGATGAAAGTATTTTAAATACTGCAAATGAAATCAAATCTAATATTTGGCAAAAAGAAAAAATGAGATTGCAAAAGCAAGGTATAATTTGATGAGAGTCGTTGTTGATACAAACATAATATTTTCTGCAAGTTTATCTGTAAATTCAAAATTTAGAGAATTGCTTTTCAATTCATATTATGAGTTTTATGCCCCAGCAACATTATTAGACGAAATTAATAGACATATAGATAAAATATTCAAATATTCCAAACAATCAAATTATGAAACATTAAACTTTTTAAATAAAGTTTTCGATAGAATACAATTCTATAAATTAGAATTAATTTCAAATGAAATTTATGCTGAAGCTTATAAAATATGCAAGGATTATGATGAAAATGATACTCCTTTTGTTGCATTGGCAATGCACTTGAATGCTAAATTATGGACAGGTGATAAAATTAAAATTGCTCTCAAACAAAATGGATTTGATAATTTTCTCTGATGAATTTATCCTAGATAAAATTTACCATCCGGCAATGCAAAATCGAATATATATTTTATGTATAAAAGTAAATACATTCAGACGCTTAAAAGTAAAAGCAGAAAAATGTTATTCCTTACTTTTGTCAGCGATTCAATTCCCCTCATTGTCTTTCGACACTTCGATAAACTCAGTGCATAGCAAGCTCAATAACCGGTAGTTCGTATCGAAATGAGCAGAAAAAGGGATGTTTCTTTTATAATCGCCATATCTCTTGAATCAAAGACATCTTTTTTATTTGCAAAACATCGGATGTCTGGGAAATCAACTTACTCTTTTATCAATAGCCAAACTTTTTCTTTATTCAAACGAACTTCTATTTCCGACTGATTATTCTGATTTTGAAATATTACAATTTCATTAGAATAAGACACTTAAAATTTTAGTACTGCTGATTTTAAGAAAATAATAATAAATAAAATTATCATTCACTATTTGTTTGAAAGTTTAAAGTAACAAATATTTGCAAATAAATTAATATTAATTACGTTTAATGCGTAACGCATTTTACGTAACGTACTTTGCGTAATACTTTTTGGAAATATGTTTTCAAGGAATTTTGAGAATGAATCCGTTTATTTTAAGTGCTTATCATAGTCCGAAATATTTTTGTGACAGAAAAAACGAATTGAAACAGTTAATGTCTGCTGTTGAAAATAACAGAAATGTTGTATTATCTTCATTGAGAAGAATGGGTAAGACTGGTCTTATCAAGCATTTGGAGTTTAATTTGAAGGATAACCACAACATTGTTTTTGTTTATTTCGACATAATGACAACTTCGTCAATGAATGATTTTATAAAATTATTGGTAGATTCGGTTTTCAAAATTCAAAAAAATGAAAAGGATTCACTTTATAAGAGTTTTGTTAATCTTTTTGGACTTTTCAAACCTTCATTTTCAGTAAACCCAATTAGTGGTGAAACGAAATTCAATATTGAACTTTCTGAAAAAAAGGAAACTGAAACATCTCTTTCTGCAATAATGGATTATATATCAAACCATAAAAAGAAATTTGTAATCGCCATCGATGAATTTCAACAGATTGCAAATTATCCAGAAAAAAATGCAGAAGAAATTTTACGTTCAAAAATTCAATTTATGAATAATGCAGTCTTTATATTTTCTGGTTCAAGTAGGGATATTTTGAAAAGTATGTTTTCAGATAAGGGGCGCCCTTTTTATCAAAGTAGTGAATTTTTGTATTTGAAAAGCATCAATCACATTGAATATTCGGAATTCATAGCTGACCAATTTTCTAATTCTAGAACAAAAATAAGTTCAGAAGAGATAAATAATATTCTTGAAATCACCAATGCCCATACCTTTTATGTTCAAAATTTATGCAACAGATTATATGCAGAGAATTTTAAGGTAATTACTCAAGCAGAAATTAATGAAACATTTGGAAAAATTATTAGTGAAAATAGTTATTATTTCGAGAATATTAAGCATTTGCTAACAGATTTACAATGGAAATTATTAAAAGCAATCGCTATGGAAGGCAAAGCCACAGGCATCAACTCTAATTATTTTATTAGCAAGTATAAACTTGGAAGTGTAAGTTCTGTGAACACTGCATTACAATCACTAATGAAAAAAGAACTAATTTATAAAGAAAACGATTGCTACTTAATTTATGATTTGCTTTTCTCGAAATGGCTTACTACAATTTAATGAGTTGAAGACATTCTATGTTTCTTTCATAAGAAGGGACGAGGGACGCAAAATGGGACGTGGGACGTTTTTGAGGGATTTTAGACATCCGATGTTTCGTTCATATTCGCCACATCCCCAAAATCAGAATCATCATATTTTACGAAAACATCGGATGTCTGGAGAAACTACTTGTTCAAAGCAAAAAATCAATTTTATCGGCAATAGTTTCGGCATCGGGTAACAAATTACGGTAACTTTCCGGTAAAATATTGCTAATTTTATAGGTTGCAACGCCAATAGGATGAACTGAATTTTTGATTGCATATTCAACAATTGCACGATTCTTGTCCTATTTCGACCAACTAAATTCTGCAACTAATGGTTGCAGAAATTCGAAATGACTGTATTCTTCATACTAATTTCTCCAACTAATGGTTGGAGAAATTCATTTTTGTTATATTCGAGATAAAATTGTGTCATTGACCAAAGATTGCTTTTAGAAAAGCCCTGCACTCCTGGAAATTCTTTCTGCAAATCAATTGATAAATTTTCAACAATAGATTTACCCCAACCGAATTTTTCTTGTTTTTCAACAATCATTTTTCCTAAATCCCAATAAAGATTGATTAAATGAGTATTAACAATCTTCATTGCCTCGTATTGGGCATCTCTAATTTTACTTTTCACTTCTATAAAGAAGGATTTATAGTCTTCATTCATTTTAATAATATTGTTTTACTATTTAGTTCCTACTTCACTCCACCTGCGAAGTGGAGTCAATCTATAACACTACTCAATGTTAAATGGAGCGGACAACACGGAAACCAATGTTGATGTTGCGGTCTGATGGAGTTTCGGAGTCGCGGTCTGCACTACGACAATTTCCCACATAGAAGTTGCCCCAGCTACCGCCACGGAGCACACGGGAAAAGCCCCCATCTGGACCTTTTGGGTTTACTCTGCCCTTTTTATCCAATCTGTACTCAGCATACCAATCATTGCACCATTCCCATACATTACCGCTCATATCATAAAGTCCTAATTCATTTGCTGATTTTTCTTTTACAACGTGCAATCTTTTTCCGCTATTCTCAAAGTTCCAAGCGACTTCATTTAAATTATTTGAACCGCTGTAAATAAATCCTTTGCTTTTATTGCCTCCTTTAGATGCATATTCCCACTCAGCTTCAGTAGGTAAGCGGTATGACTTCCCTGTTAGTTCATTTATCTTTTTAATAAATTCTTGACAATCGAACCAAGATACATCAGTAACAGGGAAATCATCCCACGTTTTGACCGATGATGGATTATTTCCCATAACAGCTATCCACAATTCTTGGGTTACTTCTGTTTCTTGCATATAAAATGAATTTACAATTACCTCGTGTTGTGCCTCATCATCATGGCGTCCTTCTTCTGTTTCAGGGCTTCCCATCAGAAAAGTACCACCTTCGACAAAAACAAAATTATCTAAAAGCATCTCAACTTTTTCCTTTTTAGATTTCTGACCAGAAACAGCCATTACGCTTATTAGAAAAATAAATACATAACTGTGCATAAAAACTCTGAAATAACTCATTCATTTTCTCCAAAATTTCTTTCTAATTTTTTTAATTTTTCAAACTTCAAAATACAAATTAAACCAAAAACACACAAAATATTTCTTTAACCGATTCATCATTATTTTACAAAAACATCGGCTCTCTTTTTGATATTATACCTTCACAAGCGTAGAAAATTTATTCATTGTTTCATTCAAAATGTGATTTGGTGCTTTAACGATGAATTCCGCATTTCTTATTTGCCAGTCAAGACTCTTAATTTGGTCGGAAATAATTGCACCTGTAACGGGAAGTTTTAAGGGCAATAATACTTCAAAGGGATAACCTTTAATTTGATTAGTAATTGGACAAAACAAGGCAAGTCCAGTTTTGGAATTGTAG
>JANJUO010000646.1 GCA_024710535.1 bacterium | reverse complement strand
CCACGCCGACAGGCACGTCTTGATCCCGCTGGTGGCGTCGCCGCGCTTCCATCCGGTGAGCCCCCAGGCAGCCGCGTATTCGCCAGCGACGGCGAGCAGGGCGAAGCGTTGCACGGCACGGTGCACCTGCGATTCAGCATTCTCCGGCAGCAGGTGGTGGGCCATCGCCCGCACCTTGTCTGGCAGCTCGCGGACGATCTCGTCGTAGCGCTGGTGAATGTGCTCCAGCCACGCGACGCCGACAGCGCCGTGATAGCGCTCGGTGGCGGCGGCGAGGTGCGCGGCCAGCGCCGCGCCGCTTTCCATGCCGTGCAAGTTTTCATAGATGCCGTGGCCGGCTCCGGCGTTGGCAGGAATGTCGAGCTGGCGGACTTCCATGCCGGGGTCGGGCTTGAGGCCAGCGGCCTCCAGGTAGTGTGCGAGCTTATGCTCGCCGGTCGACAACCACAGCAGCAGCCACGTCAAACGCTCCCGCATGGTCGCCGTGTCTTTCATCCGCAGCTTGCCGGAACTGTTGCCGAGCATCATCACGATGTTGCCGATCTCGCGCTCGGCCTGTTCCCGGATGTCGTCGAGGATGAGCAGCGCGTGATTACTGCGGGCGGCGGTGCCCTCTATTCCGCAGCCCGTACCGCGCCAGGTCGACAAATAGGTCGACGGCGGTCCGAACGTCGACGCGGCTACCCGCTCGCTGGTTGTCTTGCCTTCGCTCGATGCGCCGAACAGGTGAAGGCCACCCGACTCGCGGACGCCGGCCAGCGGCAGCATCGTCGCCGCCAATGCGGCGCAGACGGCGAGCATCAAGCGGGAATTGCCCGGGCAGAATCGACCGACGTGCTCTTGCCACTCCGGAACGGTGCCGGCCTCGCCGAACGCGGCGGTACGGTCCTGCCCTTCGTAGATGATCGCCTCATCGGCCTGGCCGACAGTGCGGTGCGGCATGACGTACACCCGCCCGGTCCAGCCGGTTTTTTCCACGGCGCGAGCGCGCGGCGCATCGTCGCACTCCATCAAGAGGTACTGCGCCAGCTCCGGGCGCTTCTTCGGGTGAATGCGCAGGCCGGCGTCGGCTAGGGCGCGGTACCAGCCGCCCTCCATGCCGCCGATCTCGGCGTCGAGCAGGGTGACGTCCCGATGCCGCCTGTCACGGTCCACGATCTCGATGATGAAGCGCCAGCCCATTCCGTCGAGCAGACGGGCGCGGTATTTGACTTTGAACGGCGCGCATATCCAGACAGGGCTGACCCAGACGACACTCTCTTTCGTCGAGCGCGTGCCGACGTACCACAAACCGGCGTCGTCAGTGAAATAGTAGGGCAGGGTACGCTGGCCTTCCAGCGGCGGTGCGACGTCGCCGCCTGCGGCGTTTTTTTCGTCGGGTTGAGGGGTTGCCTTGGGCTTGCTGTTTTTGCCGCGCCTACGGGCTTTTTCGAACGCCTTTTGCTCGCGGACGGTGGCCCCGGTTGTTTCGATCTCACTCATCGCCCGCCCTCCGGATGTAGAGCGCCAGGACGCCGGCATCTAGACCGTCGACAGCGCGGTCGAGGTCGATGACGGTGATGCTGCTCGGGTCGCCATTCATCACGGCGACAAGCAAGTCGACGTGATGTTCTACGTCGACTCCCCGCACGAAGATGGTCACGTCGAGGCCTGCGACGATGCAGAAGTCGAGGTCGCGCGGGTCGATGCTGGGTGGTGCCAGCACGGTCGCGCCTGCGACTTCCAGATTCCAGTCGGGCAGCACGCTGATGTGACCGAAGGGACCGGGCACGGGCAAGCGTCCGCTTCGGCGCAGGTCGAACAGCGCGCGGGAGTTAGGCGGGAGTCGCATGGTCGCTCTCCAGGTGCTTGATGAAGGCGGCCTTGGTATTTTCCCGCGCGGCCGGATCGTCGCCGGTCAGCGCCGCCTCGCAGGCGTCGCAGACGTACCAGGTGGAGACGCGCGGCGGCGATGTGGTGATGAGGTCGAACCCGTAGCGGTTGTGCGTGACTTCGCCGCCGCAGCACGGGCAGAGCATGGTGACGCGGGTTTTCTGGTCAGTCATTGCCCACCCCCAATCCAGCGGGCGATCAACATGTAGATCAGGGCCCCAACACTCGGGGAAATTGCTACCAGCAGCGCTGTCAGAAGAGTAGAATGTGCGTCGAAGTGTTTGCTTAAGCCCGCCTGCCAGCGGGCTTTTTTTATGGCTATCATGGCGTCGCTCCTATGCCGTGCGCTTGTTGCGGCGCGGGAAGTAGGGCGCGGCCTCGGCGCGCTGCTTCAGCCACTCGACCGCATCTTCGGTGCGGATGTAGCGGCGCCGGCCGAGCATGAACAGCCGGGGCGCAGGCTCTTCGCGTGCTACCTGTTCGGCGGTGCTATCAGGAAGATTCAGCAGGCCACCGAACAGCTCTTCAAAGGTCAGGGCCGGCTTTGCCATCAGTTGCGACGGCGGCGGGGTGGTGTCGTCTTTCATTGCGCTCATCCTTTGCTGTTGCGGATAAGCGAATGCTAGACGCGAAAAAGACTAAAAAACCTTTATAAACAATGTATTACGGATAAGTCAGTACAGCCTTATCCGAAAATCATTCTTTTCTCAGCGCTCTCAGGATGGCTGCGGCCTTTTTGACCAGGGTGCTCTCCGCGACGTCCAGCTCGTTCGCGTAGCGCCCAAACTGCTTGGCCTTCACGCCCGGCGTCGTTCGGTACTCCCGCTCGACGATGCGGCGAATCTCCATGTTGCGGCTCGACGCCTTCATCTTGGTGCTGGCGGTGCCGGCCGCGCGCCCGCCGCTGTTCAGCGGCTTCGAGGACTTCACCCGGCTCGCCGCCTTCGGCAGAAGGAACCCTGCGGTGTGCGTCGCCAGCGCCAGTGCCGTCAACCAGCCGGCGATGGCCTCGGCGTTGTCCTGGCTGAGCGCGAGGCACAGACGCTCCCAGTAGTGGCGCAACAGTGCTTTTTCTTGCGTGGCGTCCGGGAGCGCGTTGATCTTCTCGACCAGCGCGTCGACGGTGAGCGTGCCGAGGCCGGTGACGTTGCGTTCCAGGTAGGGCCGCAGCAGGTCGTGCTCGACCCCGATCAGGGTGATCTTTATCATTTTGCCGCCGCCCCTACGATCCGTTGAACTTCGTTCGCCCACAGGACGGCGGCGGCCTTGCGCTCGGCGTCGTAGGTGTGGCGGTTGTAGGTCGCCAGCACTCCGCCGAGGGTGTGGTTCAGCATTTTCTCGACGACCAGCGGGTCGACGCCAAGGCCGGCGAGTCGGGTGGCGAAGGTGCGGCGCAGGTCGTGCGGCGTCCAGGTCACTTTCGCCGTATTCCTCAAGCGCGCCTGAACCGCCGTGTTGCTGCGCTGCGCGAATAGATAGCCATCGTGGTCGCCAGCGAGCCCCAGCGCCAGCGGTGGCAAGTACACCCAGTGCGGGCGGCTGCTCTTGTTCTCCGGGATGTGCAGCGTGTTGCCGTCCAGGTTGGCGCGGGTGGCCGATTGCGCCTCGCTGATCCTCAGCCCGGTCAGCAGCAGGAACCGCAGCAGCGGCGCATGGTCGTGCCGGTCGGCCCATAGCGCGCGGATCTCGCCGTCCGTCAGCACGCGGTCGCGTGATTTTTCCTCGCCGCCCGCTACTGCCGCCGTAGTGTTTTCCAATGGGCTGCGCTCAATGTATCCGCGCTCGACGGCATATTTCAGCGCCAGCTTCCAATTCGATAGACAGCGGTTTGCCGCAACAGGCGCGGCCTCGGCGTACTCGACCAGAATGTCGGTGAGGCGCTTCGTCGTGAGCTGGGGCAGGGGAGTCTTGCCGGCCTCGGCCTTGCCTTTGGTGACGTACACCTCGATGTTCTTCGTCACTTTGTAGCGCGGCTCGATCCGACGCTGGAACCATTCGTCGAGCAGGTCGCCGAAGGTAACGGAGTCGGGCAGCACACGCTTGTCGAGCGCGGCCGCTTTGGTGCGGGCCTCGGCGAGGGTCACGCCAGGCCATTCGCCCAAGTTGCGGGTTTTCCAACTACCCCCCTTGCGGCTGCGGTACAACCACGAACGGCGGCCGCTGGGGTAGCATCGCAGGTACAGGCCGCGCTCGTCGCCGATGAGCCTCTCCTTCTCCGGATTCTTGAGCTTGCGGATGGTGGTTTCGGTGAGTGCCATGACGTTATCCCGTTATCACTCCGTTATCGATAACGTCAGTTTAACTGATATTTGCCCTAACTCAACTAGGCTTAATATCGCGAAAAATAAAGGGTTTTATGGTTACAAAGGTTTTATTCGTCTGCATGGGCAGCAAGCCTAGGGCCGCGTAAATACGGGGCGTCCTGCAGATTCGTTATCTATTCCGTTATCGGTGCAGAACAAACGAAACCCGGCGCACGGCCGGGTTCTCGGGATCTGATTACTTGTGGGGCTCAGAGGTGGATTTCCAGCTCCTTGCACTCCTCCGCCAGCATCGAGCAGCCCCACAAATAGTTTTGCTTGACGTGATCAGACCAGCTTTCGAAATTATCGAAGCCGTTTCCGTGGATCATCATCAGCATGGCGCTCAGTTGGGCGAGCCTTGCGCTCAACTGGTCGCGGACGTCGCCAGGGTCGGCGTCGGGGTGCAACTGGTAGAGCGGGCTCGTGAATGCGAAATCGACATTCCGTGCGGTGGGCGTGTCTTGCGTGGGCGTAGAATTGTCAAAGGTCATGGATCGGTTCCTCGTAAACTGATTTGTGATCTAGGGGTGGCCTCGTGCTTCAACACTTGGTCGCCCCGCTCATCCAACAGGGTGTTGGACGGCTTACACTGTACGCCACCCCGCAGCTTCTGCAAACCGTCCCTCCAGAATCGACGCTACGGCGTTTTCTCGGCCTCGCCTATACCATCACCCCAACCCATCGCCTTTAACGCCTCCTGCGAGTGCGCAGGATGCCCGAGCAGCGCCACTGCGAGACGCGCCGCGCCGATACTCGGGTAAGTGGTGCACAGGAATTTTTCAGGATGCGCCAGCGCGCGGTCGCCGGCCCGGCTGATGCGCTTGCTACGGCTGGTGGCGGGTAGGCGGTGGCTTTCGGTCGTGCAGCGCGCACAAATGGCGAACACCCCATGCACCAGGTTGTCGTTGGTGCTGCCGGCGAAGACGGTGATGGTGCCGACGCGGCCAATTGGCAGGCCGCAGGACGGGCAGCGCCTCATTGGCGCGCGCGGGGATCGACAGCGAAAATATCAACGAGCTGCCGAAAGGTGTTGCGGTCGACCCACGCAAAACAGCCGGGGCTATAGCGCCTCCCGCCGATGATGCACTCTCGATAGATTCGGGTTCTAAAAAGCCTGGTCATTGATGATTGTGGGGTTGCCGCCGTCGCACGCCGAAAGGAGGTGTGGCGCGCCGGATGCGGCTCGCAGCGCTTTCAACCAAGCGCCGCCCGTGCTGGGCATAACCATGTCCCCCGGGGGACTCCGCAGACGACCCATGCCCAGCTCGGCGGCAGTCTGCGGGCTGAAACCATCAGCGTCGGCCGATACCGCGCTCGGGGTTGCGAAAAGCAGGTGCCGGCACAGCGTCGTCGAGCTGTTCAGGATCGCGCGGCTCGACGCGTCCGCAGGCCGTCAGGTTCGCGCCGATTGGCCGGGGCAGCTCGACCAATTGACCCGCGCCAACAACTTGCCCGCCGTTATGAATCGCGCGCAATACGCGGTAGGTGCACATTGGCTCTCTTTTCATGGCATCACCCTCGTGTAGAACGTGGTGGGGTTGACGGCCTTGAACTTGCGCGGTCCAGCCGGGGCGCCGTCCAGCTTGCGGCTGCCAGGTTCCTCGCGGTCAGCGGTCCGCAGGCCACCCGGAATGACGAACCCGAGCGACAGTAGCCGCCGAACCTCCTCGCGGTCGGTCAGCTCGACGGCTTCCCCGGGCTTGCACTCGCGTCCCGAGACGCTCTTGAATGCGCGTTTAACCTGGAAAATGTAGTGATTCATGGGGTCTGTTCTCCTCGTTAGGTAATCGAAGTCGCCACGCTGAAGTCGGCGGCGCGGCGCACGCCGATGTCGACTGCAGCCATCGCACGAATGCCGAGGATGCCTGCAGCGAAGTTCGCGTAGGGGTTTGCCTCGATTTGCAGGACGCCCCAGTTCGCAATCACCAAGCTCGGCCAGTGCCCGAACACCATCGTCGACGCCGGCACGTTGCCGCTGGCCAGCGCGCGGCAACCGGCCACGATGCCGTCGCCGTAGGTGCCTTGCCAAAGCGGTGAATCGGTGCCGGTGAATCGCTGCCGGCCCATCAGCGTCTGCGCGACGGCCGCCGTCGTGGCAAAGCCACATTGGGCCGGGTCGACTTCGCTGCCGCCGAGTACATCGGCCTGCGCCTCGATCAGCGCAGCCCACGCCAAAGAGGTGCCGGTGAAGGTGCCGACGCCCGCCGTGTTGATGATGCCGGTGGGCTGGCCATCTGCCCCGGTGCCAGCGATCGCGGCCGCATCGATCGCGGTGCCCACGGAGCCGGCCAGGGTGGCCATCAGCAGGCTATCGACACCAGGTGCCTGCAGCGCCATCAGCCGGCTTACCTCGGTGTACGCGCCGGCATGTTTGGGCGACAGCGAAAGCTGACCGATGGTTGGCTGGGATTCTGTGAGCGGCACGGATTCGCTGGCGAGCCAGTACGCCGTCGAGTCGGCGCTGATACGCGGAATGGTCGCATTGGCGGTCATGTTGTCGATCTGCGTCGCGCCCAGGCGCATCACAACGCTGCGGTTCCGTACCGCGTCCATAAAGGTCAACGGCCGGGTGCCCACAAGGTAGTTCGAGCCGCTGGCGCCGGCCGCTGTCATGTCGCGCATCTGAATGTCGAGCGGCACAAAGAAGCCGTGCGGGTTCGCGACCGCGCCCAGGCGCTTTGAAATTGCGTTGGAGCACTCGCCCTCGAGGGTGTTTGCCACGTTGCCGCCCGCGGCGGCGAGCACACCTCGGCTGACACTGTAGTCGCGCAAGTCCTTGGCGCTGAGGCCCAGGTGCGCGGGTCCGTATTCGCCGCTGGTGGCCATTGCAGCGGCCAGCGCGCGGCTGAGTTCGTTGTGTGCTGCGCTTCCGTACGACATTTGAATCTCCGGTAGTTGGGGTAGCTTCATCATCAGATACAACCCGCTAACCAGAAACCGGGTTTTGGTTAGCGATGATCTTCAGCAGCCCCTGTGCCGTGGCGGGGATCTTCAGGCCGGTCTTGTGGGCATGGAATAGCGCCCGCTGCAGCGCGTCGGAGGAGGCGGGCGGCGCTTTGTGATCGTGCCAGCTTGGCCAGGTGCGGTTAGAGAAATTCTTGACGGCGGCGGCCAGCGCGTCGGCGCGCTGCCAAGGCGAGCCGGTGAAATGGTTAGCGGCAGCGGCCAGCCAGAAGTCGCGCACGGCCTGCGCAGGGCGTCGACGCGGCAGGCCTAGCGCCTGCTCCAGCGTGATCCTGCCGTTTTCCGACAGGTAGGTGCGCACGCCGACGCGCAGCCATTCGTCGACTGCAGGGTCGTCGACGCCGGCAGCCAGGAGCGTGCCGTACAGCAGCGGGATGCTGGTGCTGGTCGGTGCCGTCATTCCCCGCCCCCCTCCGGTGTCGAAGCGTCGCGCGCCGTGAGTGCGGCCAGAGCGTCGGCAGTCAATGCATCCGGGCCACAGCCCTCCTGATCGCACGCTTCTGCGGCGGCGGCCTCGATGCGGTCGACCAGCTCGAGCCATTCGTCGGCGTCCCTTGTTCCGCGCAGGGCCAGCTCGGAGTCGCGCACCAGATTGAGCACGCCCTCGAGCATGCAGTCGAGGTCGGCGGCGAAGTGGTCGAGGTATTCGATTCGGTGACGCGCCGCAGCCAGCTCAGCGCCGAGCCGCGCCTCGACTTCGGCGACGCGCGCGTCTGCACTGGCGGCCGCCTCGCGCAGCTCCTGAACTTCGGTCACAGCCTGGCGCAGCCATCGCGCCCGCAGCCGTCCCGGATCGCAGCGGCGCAGCAGTTGCCCGATGGCCACAACAGGGTCGAGCCGGCCATCAGCACCAAGCGTCACCCAGCCGTCGCGCACCCAGCGGGAAACGGACTGTTTCGAGACGTCGAGCGCCCTGGCCAATTGCGCCGGCAGGATGCGCACGCGTAGTAGATCGGGGTGGTCGAGCAGGCCGGAAAGTGACTGCTGGGCCTGTTCAGGCGATTCGGGGTCGCAAGTTTTCAGCTCGGTCACTTGGTCACCCCCAATGTTGCCAATGCCAGGAAGTTGCAGCCTAGGATTTCAACGCGGTCGCGATTACCCGCAGGGGAAAGAGCCAGGGAGGACCCGTTGCCCCGGGCACTCTCGCGGGTGATAGGAAACACGGGAAACAGACGGCAACACGGGTGTTTCCCGTTCGAACCGCCCGCAAACCCGCATGGATACTCACTAACTCTCACGAAGGAAACAAGGGAAACAAGTAATCCCCTGTTTTCTGGCCCGCGACTTTTTTCAGCTATCCGGGGGGCGGGGGCGCGGGTGTATTCCGGGGGGAATTTCTGGTCGTTTTTGTGATCGACTCTACCCCCCACTACAAAACCTGTTTCCCGCGTTTCCCACGGCACAAAATTGCCCGCAAACCCGCATGGATGCTTGATTTTGACGGGAAACACCCGTGTTTCCCGTCTGGGTGCTGGCGTGTTTCCCTGTTTCCCATTCGGGACGTCTTGCTCAGGCATTGCCGGTGCCCTCCTCGATGTAGTCACCCGCATTCCGTTGGGAAACGTCGAGGCCGTTGAACGCCTCATCTGCCGTGACATAGCACTGCCTGCGCCCCATGCCCCCGGGCAGGTATTCGCGGCGATAGGGTCGAATTTCAGTTTTGCCGCCGCGCGTCCACTCGCCAGGCTTGAGGATCTTGCGGGAAAGCAGCACCTGGCCGGCGCGGTGCGGGTCCATGCCCTTGAAAATCTCCGCCCAGCCTTCCGACGTGACGTAGAAGGTGCTGGACGTAATTTCTTTCCTGGTGTCTCCGATAGTGCCCATCTTCGTCTCGGTCTTGCGGAACCCGACGGTGCCATCCTTGCCCGGGGCATGGTCGTCGTCGGCGCGGTTCCACGGCACAAAACGCCCGGTCCAGTGCTTGCCGATAAACTCCCGGAAGCGCTCCAGAATGCGGACTTCCTCTAGATTTTCGGTGCCGCCCCGGCTGTCGATCCACGCCGACAGGCACGTCTTGATCCCGCTGGTGGCGTCGCCGCGCTTCCATCCGGTGAGCCCCCAGGCAGCCGCGTATTCGCCAGCGACGGCGAGCAGGGCGAAGCGTTGCACGGCACGGTGCACCTGCGATTCAGCATT
>JANJUO010000644.1 GCA_024710535.1 bacterium | reverse complement strand
CGTTATTATTCAAGTAGTTACTCCAATCAATCTGCTGGATTCCGTTATAGAGTTCGTCTTCATTTTTCAATTTAAATTTGAAAATCGGAACCAAAACGCGAATTGCAGTTCGAAGATGCAGATTTGCCTTATAAAGCATTTCCTTATCTCCGTGAAAGCTAACAGCACGTTTATATTTTTTAATATCTTCAACGCCAAGTTGCGTAAGTTCTTGAATCAAAACGTCTTCAAGCCCTTGCATTGTTTTTACAACAATCTCAAAATTATTATTATTTTCCAAAATATTTGTCTTTCTTAATAATGATTCAAAAAAATTCACAAAAATATATGTTTATTCGCCTATAAATCCGCCATAAACCGAAATCAAAATCAATAATCCCAATGCAATCCTATAAACTACAAATAGCAATGTTGTTTTTGTCCGTAAAAAACGCAATAAAAATGCAATCGAAAGATAACCACTAACTCCTGCAACAATCATTGCAACGATCAGCGCCAAAGCATCTGCCGGATTTACAAATTTCAACGCAGAATAAGCACTTAGCAATCCACTTGCAAGAATTGCCGGAATTGAAAGCAAAAATGAAAATCTTGCCGCAGTTTCTCTGTTTAAACCAAGAAATAATCCAGCAGTAATCGTGGTTCCGGAGCGGGAAGCACCAGGTATTAGTGCCAAACATTGAGCCAAACCTATCAAAAAAGCATCTTTAAGTCTAATTTTTGTAATGTCTTTAACTAATTTTGCTTTTGTATCTGCATAAGCAAGAATAATTGCAAGAATTATCAAACTAAATGCAATAACTATCAAATCTTTTGTGAAACTGCTTTCGATAAAATCTTTGAACGCCAAGCCAATCACAACAATAGGAATTGTTCCCACAATAATATAATATGCCATTTTTGAGTCGTTTGATTGCTCAAGAATTGGTCTTTTTTCTTTGGTAAAATTCTCTTTAAAAAATGAAGTTGATATATTAATAATATCATTTCTAAAATATACAAGAACTGCAATTAGAGTACCAATCTGCATAATAGCAATATTATGTGTCCATTGGTCAGGATGCATTGGATCAATCAAACCCATTATTTTTCCTGCAATAGTTAAATGAGCAGTTGAACTAATTGGAATAAATTCACTTAATCCCTGAATAATACCCAAAATAATTGCTTGCAATATAGACATTTTTATTCCAAAAGAAAATTTCAAATTTGATAAATATTAAACAACAAAAATACACTATTTTATAAGATTATTGAAATTAATTATCATAAGAAATTCAATTAATAATATTATTCCAGTTAAATTAAAATATAATAATATTAATTGCGTCCTTATTAAAATGATAAATTGCAAATTTACTTCTGATAAGTTTTTGATTTATCCATTTAAAATTTTGACTAACTTATCTTTGAGAAAGATTTGAAAAGATTGCAATTTCAGGAATTAAACCTCTCTGAAGAAATTATCAAAGCTGTAACTGATATGGGTTTTGAAGAGACCTCACCCATTCAGACTGAAGCTATTCCGCATTTGCTAAATGGCAAGGATATTATCGGGCATTCGCAAACAGGCACAGGAAAAACTGCCGCTTTTGCTATTCCAATTATCGAAAGAATCAATCCTGATTTGAATTCAATTCAGGCAATTGTAATGTGTCCAACAAGAGAACTTGTGATACAGGTTACGGAAGAATTCCGTAAAATTATGAAGTATAAAAATGATATTGCTGTTGTTCCAGTTTATGGCGGACAAGAAATAGACAGACAATTCAAAGCTTTAAGAAAAAATCCGCAAATTATAATCGGTACACCGGGCAGAACTATCGACCACATAAAAAGAGGCACTGTAAAACTTGAGCAAATCAGATTTATCGTGCTTGATGAAGCAGACGAAATGCTCGATATGGGCTTTAGAGAAGATATCGAATTAATTTTGGAACGTACACCACCAGAAAGACAAACAATTATGTTTTCTGCAACAATGCCTAATGAAATCATGAAGTTAATGAAAAATTACCAGAATGATCCGGTTAGAATTGATGTTACTTCTCATAAATTAACTGCTCCAAAAATTGAACAAATTTATTTTGATTTACAAGAAAGACAAAAACCAGAAGCACTTGCTAGATTGCTGGATTTTTATTCCGTTAAATTAGCATTGGTTTTTTGTAATACAAAAAATAAAGTTGATGAATTGGTAGAAATTCTTAAATCAAGAGGATACTTTGCAGAAGGATTACACGGCGACCTTAGCCAACATCAACGCGATAAAGTTATGAATGGATTCAGAAAAGGAATCGTAGAAATATTGGTTGCAACTGATGTTGCTGGACGTGGAATTGACGTGAATGACATCGAAGCTGTATTTAATTACGATTTCCCAAGTGATGATGAAGATTACGTTCATAGAATCGGCAGAACAGGTAGAGCCGGAAAAACAGGTATTGCTTTCACATTCATTGTTGGAAGACAGATTTATTATTTGAAAAAAATCGAAAAAGAAAACGATATCAAAATCAAAAGAATGACCATTCCATCATTGACTGATTTGGATGAATTACGCGTTGAATCACTTAAAAAATTGATTATTGCGAATATTCAAGAAAATAATAATTCTAAATACGTTAAGATGATTGAAAAGATTATGGACGAAGAATACGTTGCTTTGGATATAGCTGCATCTTTATTGAAAATTTTGGTTGCCAAAAAGAACGAAGGGTTTGATAATTCACAAGACTTTAGCGACACTGGAAGAAATTCAAATTACGAAGATGATTATAGTGGCGGTAGAAATAATAGAAGAAGAAAAAGCAGAAATATTAAATTCGAAAAGCCAACTTTTGCCTCTTCAAAAGAAAAATATTCTAATTATGATTCTAATTCAAGATCGGCTTCAAGGTCTAATTCAAGGTCTGATTCAAGATCAGGATCAGGATCAGGATCAAGATCAGGGTCTTGGTCTGATTCAAGATCTAATTCATGGTCGGATTCGAAATCAGATTCTAGGTCTGATTCAAGATCAGATTCAAGAAGAAATAAATACGATATTGGAAAAATTGATAAGCCAACCGATAGAAGAAAGCAATATGACGATATTTATACAGAAAAAAATCTTGAGTTTTCCGAATCAAAAAACTCATCAAGTCCAAATACTTCTGTTAAAACAAAATATGGCAATAGCTCCAAAAGAGGCAAGTCAGATGAAAAGCCAGATTACTTCGGTCAGAAACTAAAAACGAACAAATCTATGCCTATTAAAGAAAAGTTGAGAAAGAGAAGATAAAATATTCAAGTAAAAATGTCCGATTTATTCGGACATTTTTATTCGTATCTCAATGCATCAATAGGGTCAAGTTTCGAGGCTTTGCTTGCTGGATAAGCTCCAAATACTAATCCAAGAAGGGTACAAATTATTATTGAAATTATTACCCAAGTTACAGGAATTGTGAATGTTAAGCCCATCATTGCTCCAAAAGCAGAGCCAACTCCAACCCCAAAAATAATCCCAATTAATCCACCCATTTGACATAGTGTAATTGTTTCAACAATAAATTGCATCATAATCGAAGATCGCTTTGCACCGATTGCTTTTCTGATACCAATTTCGCGAGTTCTTTCTTTGACGGTAACAAGCATTATATTCATAATCCCTACTCCAGCGGCAATTATAGCAATGATACCACAAATCAATCCAAAGTAGGTCATAAATCCGGTCAATCCAGCAAATTGGTCTGCAATTGATTCATTCGTCTCAACCTCAAATGTATTTTCTTCCCAAGGTTTTAGATTTCTTTCTATTCGCATCAAACCGATTGCTTCATCCATTGATGATTCAAGTTTATCTTTTCCTAATGCTTTCATACTTATTATGAGTGATTCCTCCTGCTCTTCGCTATAATATTGTAGAAATTGTGTAACAGGAATCAAAACAATATTATCTTGACTCTGCCCCATTAATGCACCTTTTGAAGTTAAGGTACCAATTATAGTAAAATATTGCGATTTTATTTTGATTTTTTTTCCGATCGGATTTTCATTTGGAAATAAAATTATACTAACATCATTTCCTATAACGCATAGTTTTCGATTAAAATTCACATCATCTATTGTTAATGGTCTTCCATCATCTATTGAAATATTATTGACTGTGAAATATTCGCTATCAACTCCAAATAAGTTTACATTAGGATTGGTTTCTAAATTTCCATAATTAACTGTATTTCCCGTACTTACTCCATACCCTGAAATGTATGGAGTGGATTTCATTTCTCTTTTAAGATAATTAACTGAAGAATATGTAATTGGTTTTCTTCTTGCATATTTTCGCCAATGCCCACCGGACATAACCATTTTTGGAGTTTTATAAATATAAAATGAATTTTCTCCAAGTTCTTCAAGTTGGGAATTGATTGTATTGTCAATCGAACTTACCAATGACATTGAAATAATAATTGCAAATACTCCAATTGCAATACTTAAGAGAGTTAATCCTGCTCTTAATTTATTTGCTTTTACAGATATAAATGCCTGTTTTATTGATTCCAAAAAATCCATTATTCAAACCTCAATGATTCAACAGGGTCTAAATTTGCGGCACGCATTGCAGGTACCAAGCCGGAAAGAACTCCAACTACAATTGATACTGCTGATGCAACCAATAATAAATTAATTGATAAATATGGTGTTAGAAATGCTAAATTAGGTGTTATCATTGGTAGAAATGTTGCCGCCGCATAAACTAAAATCGAACAAAATACTAATGAAATTAAAGAACCAAGCAAACATAAAAATGTTGACTCAACAATGAATTGCATCAAAATTGCACTCCTTTTGGCTCCAATTGCTTTACGAATACCAATTTCTTTTGTTCTTTCTGTAACGGAAACAAACATTATATTCATTATTCCAATAATACCAACAAAAAATGAGAGAATTGTCATTCCAATTCCAACGCCCCAAACTATTAATCTTATTGTTGCAACTTGCTCTTCGAATGCTTTTGTTTCATTTATCGAAAAATCATCTTCATCATGTGGACTAAGATTTCTAATTGAACGCATTATTCCTCTTGCCTCTTCTCTTGCTTCATCCATATTCTCTTCAGAACCGGCTTTGATACCAATTGAAATTGAACGATTAAATTTTCCGAATGTTTTCAAAAACGAGCCAAGTGGAACATATATCTGATTATCCAAGAAATCCAGAAACATCGTTCCTTGCTTTTTAATAACACCAATTACAAGAAATTTATGTCCATTTATTTTTATAGTTTTACCAACAGCTCCTCCGTTTGGGAAAAATGATTCATTTACTTTTGAACCAATGACTGCCACATTCGAATTTAAGTCGTCTTCAAATGGAGTAAAATGTCTTCCTTCTGAAACCTCTCCTGCTGGAGTAAGAGCATGATTACTCGAAGTTCCCGTTACGTTAATTCCTGTATAAGTTATGTTGTAATATTTTACAGTAGTTCCCCATTGACGTGCCGATGGAAATGTTAATTCAGGAGCTTGCACTCTTTCAATAAAATCATTTACTTGGTCAATTGTAATATCTTTTCTCTGTCGAATATCTTTCCAATTTCTGCCGCCTGCCCAATTCCATTTGTCAATGTACATCATATCAACGCCAATTGTTTTGAATGTATCATTAACAGCAGAATCCAAACCTGAAAGAAGCCATCCCATAATTATTACGAATGAAATACCAATCACAACTCCAAGTGATGCCAAAAATGAACGCATTTTGTTGGCTTTTAGAGATTCAACCGATATTTTTACAGTTTCTATAAATTCAGAATAAGTCATAATTATTCGTAAAGTGTTGGATGATTATTAATTTCGTCTCGTTCAATAAGTCCATCTTTTATTCTTATTATTCTATGTGCGTGTCGGGCAATTTCTTCTTCATGAGTAACCAAAATTATCGTGTTGCCAGCTTTCCATAAATCAACAAACAATTTCATAATTTCTATACCTGTTTTTGAATCTAGATTTCCGGTTGGTTCATCTGCCAAAATTATTGATGGATTAGTTACCAAAGCGCGTGCAATTGCAACTCTTTGACGCTGTCCACCTGATAATTCATTTGGTTTGTGGTCCATTCTATCTCCCAAGCCAACATTTTCTAATGTTTTTTTTGCTCTTTCAGTTCTTTCAGCGGCTGGAACTCCGGCATAAACCAAAGGTAATTCAACATTTTTTAACGAACTTGCTCTTGCAAGAAGATTGAAAGTTTGGAAAACAAATCCAATTTTTCTATTTCTAATATTTGCGAGTTCATCATCATCCATCGAACTAACATCCTCCCCAGTTAAATGATATTTTCCACCAGAGGGAGTATCCAAACAGCCGAGAATGTTCATCAAAGTTGACTTTCCGGAACCTGACGGTCCCATTATTGCAACATATTCATTTTCGTGCAATGTTAATGAAACATCTCTCAATGCAAAAACTCGCTCTGCTCCCATATCATAAACTTTGGAGATATGTTCAATTTCAATCAATTTTATTTTATTTTCCATTTGGTTTACTTTTTCTTAAATTTCTTTGAAACAGAATCAATTTTTATATCAGATCCATCTTTCAGCAATTTGCTTACTGCCTGAAAAGTGCCTGAAATAATTTCTTCACCTTCAGATAAACCATTTGTAATTTCAATAAATCCATTATCACTAATTCCTGTTTCTACTTTGATTAATTTGGCTTTATTTCCTTCCTTTTTAAAAACTACAGATGGTGGTCTTTCAACTTTTTGAGCTTTTTCTTTTTCGTCAACTTTTTTGATTTGTTGGTCGTTACTATTATTTTCAATATTTTCAAGTCTTGGATCACGAATTGTTACTGCTTGCAAAGGCACAGACAAAACATTTCTTTTGGTTTCAGTTTCTATTTCAGCATTACAACTCATACCTGGTCTTAATCTTGGTTCCGCTTCAAGCAATCTAATTTTCACACTAAAATTAGTTACTTGGTCTTGAGTTCCTAAAGCATTTGATTTTGCAGAGTGTCCTATTTCAATAACTACACCATTAATAATTCTATTTGGTAAAGCATCAATTTCAACTCGTGCAGTATCACCTACTTTTACCAAAATAATATCATTTTCATCTACATCAACGACTGCATTCATAGTTCTCAAATCTGCCACTTTCATCATTTCGGTACCGGTCATCATTTGGGAACCAACAACTTTTTCGCCATTTTCAACAGTTAATGAAGTAACAATTCCATTCAATGGTGAAAATATTGATGTTCTATCCATATTTCTCTCGATTTGGTCTTGACCAGCTTTAGATTGTTTATATCTTGATAAGGAAGATTCATAAGATGCAACTGAGGCATTATATGCTAAAGTAGAAGCATCAAAATCTTGTTTGGAAATAAATCCTTTGTTGAATAATTCTTTTGCGCGATCGAAATCTGCTTTTGTTTTGTCAACTTGTGCCTTTTGAGCATTTATTTCACTTTTAGAAGCTTCGCTACCTGCCTTCATTTGTTCCAATTGAGCTTCGATAATATCCGGTTTGATTCTAACCAATAATTGATTTGTTTTAACCGTATCCCCTTCTTTAACTCCAAGATAAATAATTTCACCAGAAGTTTCCGATGAAATTTTAACTTCTGTTTCCGGTTCGATTTTTCCGGTTGCACTCACAGATTGAATTATAGTTTTTCTTGCGACTTTGGAAGTAGTAACTCCAATAGCACCATTACTTTTATTCATAAAAAACACTGTTGCAACTATTCCAAATACTAAAATTATTCCTAATACTATCCAGATTGTTTTTTTTGATTTTCTCTTTGCCATTTTATTAAACCTTAATTTCTTTTAATTTTGTGTTTGAATTTCCTGATTTGAAATTATCTCATCTTTAAAAAATACCGCTGTCTTGGCTCCCATGTCATGGAAAGCTTGTTTATTCTGAGTTAAAACAAAGAAACATCCAATAAAAATTACTATAGCATAAAGAGATTCCATTGTTTCAAGAAAATAATTTAGTGTTAATCCTGCCATCAAAGTGAATAAATAACCACCATGTTTAATTGCAAATCTTGTAAGTAATTGATTTAATGAAGCTGGATTTCTTTCCTTATCTGCAATTTTTATTTGTAAAGTCATTTTGCCAAAGGTTTGCCCTAAAAATATTTCTGGAGAATAATAAAGTAATGCAAGTATAGAACTCAAAATTGATAGTTGTGGTCCAATTGCTTCCATATCTGCAGCAAATTGAAGTGGATTATTCATTGCTGTAGAAAAATCAATACTATCTAAAATGCCGCTTATCATAACTGCAACCATCAATATAATTACGTAAATTATACCATCTATCACTGCTGCACCAAGTCTTCTGCCAAAGCCAACTCTAAATTGTTTGACATCATATAAACTATAATCAGGCATCATGTTTGCCCAATCTTGCTGATAATTATTTTGTACGTTATTTTCCATTTCAAAACCTCATAAATATATTTATTTTAAATCGCCAATTGCAAAAAGTAATTCTTTCTGTGCTGCCAAATAATCATAAACAGCAGTTATTCTATTTATTTGAGCAGTAATAAACAAAGTATTCGCCTGAGTGAAATCAGTAATATTTGCCGAACCAACCTGAAATCTTTCTTTGAAACTTTCGTAATTTTTTTCAGCTGATTTGATTGTTTTCAAAGAAATCTCTAATGATTTTTCAGCTGATGACAATCTCAAAGATGCATTATGAATAGATTGCTTGATTTCCTGCTCTAATTTCAATTTTTCAATTTCGCTTTGTTTGAATTTTAATTCCGCATTTTGAATTTGATAATTAGAAGTGAAGCCCGTAAACAAAGGCACCTGAAGCATCAAGCCAAGATAAGAAGCACCATATTCTTGAAATTGTGTCAATTCACTGTTAGCCCAAGACCATCCGCCACTTGCTGAAAGCGATGGAAAATAAGAAC
>JANJUO010000626.1 GCA_024710535.1 bacterium | reverse complement strand
TCGGACATCTTAATACTGTGGCGATTTTCGTTATTTACACAAATATTTAATTCCAAATAGGATTTTCAAGGAAATTTATTAATATTGATATTTATTTTCTACTAACATTTCGCAACTACGTGGCGTATTTGATTTTATTTATTTCTACTATATATCTATTTATTACCATAATCATAATCTCTGCGAGATAAGGAAGAATATAATAGAAAAAAGCATAAGTTTTTGTGGGGATTGATTATATATTTATTTCCAAAAAAATTATCGCATAGCGATTAAATTATGGTAATAAAAGAAACGCCAGTGTTTTTTATCGCGTAGCGATTATATAATTTAATCTCTACGAGATAATCTCACCTCAAGTTAATCTGTTTATTACCATAATCATAATCTCTACGAGATAGGTAGGAATATTTAATAAAAAATCTCTGATTTTGGCAGGGATTGATTATATATTTATTTCCAAAAATATTATCGCATAGCGATTGAATTATGGTAATAAAGGAAATGCGGCGTTTGTTATCGCATAGCGATTATATAATTTAATCTCTACGAGATAATGTCACCTCAAGTTAATCTGTTTGTTACCATAATCATAATCTCTGCGAGATAAGGAAGAATATAATAGAAAAAAGCATAAGTGTTTGTGGGGATTGATTATATATTTATTTCCAAAATAATTATCGCATAGCGATTAAATTATGGTAATAAAAGAAACGCCAGTGTTTTTTATCGCGTAGCGATTATATAATTTAATCTCTACGAGATAATTTCACCACACGTTAATCTGTTTGTTACCATAATCATAATCTCTACGAGATAGGTAAGAATATTTAAAAAAAAATCCCTGCTTTTTTGGAGAAGGGAAATGTTTGTTTTTATTGATAAAGAATGTTTATTCCCTTACAATTTCACCATTTACTTTCAATTTGATGATTTCTATGGCTATCAACTTATTTCAATTTTAATTTTTTCCTATTGCAAATATATTGAAAATGTTTTTATTATTGAAAGGAAAAGATGGTCTTGTTTTGGAAAATTGTATTTCTTTATTCAACACCTACGGCGTTGTTGGTGAGCGTGGAGATTTATCTGTTTCAAACATTTAATTCCAAATGGGATTTTCAAGGAAATTTATTTTTTATTTTCCATC
Source organism: bacterium (assembly GCA_024710535.1). GTDB lineage: Bacteria > Bacteroidota > Ignavibacteria > Kapaibacteriales > UBA2268 > JANJUO01. The sequence continues at coordinate 2,377 of JANJUO010000626.1, read as the reverse complement.
TTTGATATTTTTGTATTATGATTAAAATATTCATTTTTTCTTTGAAATAACATAAGAAATGAAGGAATTCAAACGTGCCAAGTATTAACTCTATTAATATGATATGATGTTATTTGAAATAAATTACTTATTTTTGTGCTTTATTTATTATCATAATTTTGGAAAAAAAATGCAATTAAATTGTGGAATTGTTGGTTTGCCAAATGTGGGGAAATCGACCATTTTTTCTGCCTTAACATCTGCCCCTGCTGAAGCGGCTAATTATCCTTTTTGTACAATTGACCCCAATATTGGCATTGTTGCCGTTCCTGATAAAAGACTTAAGCAAATCACAGCGCTGATTGTTCCCAAGAAAGAAATTCATACTACTGTTGAATTTGTTGATATTGCAGGTCTGGTTCGTGGTGCTTCCAAAGGTGAAGGATTAGGAAATCAATTCCTTGGAAATATTCGTCAAGTTGGTGCAATTATTCATGTTGTTCGATGTTTTGATAACGAAAATATCGTTCATGTGGAGGGAAGTATCGATCCGCTTCGTGATATTGAAACGATTGAAATCGAACTTGCCTTGGCTGATATGGAAACTGTGCGTAAGCGCTTGGACAATCTTGGAAAGCAACTCAGGGCGCAGGATAAGAAAGTTGTTGAGCGTGCAAAGATGTCCGAACCTATTCTGAACCAATTACTTACAATTTTGAATGAAGGCAAGCCAGCAAGAAGTTTGGATTTGACTCCAGAGCAAATTAATTCCATCAACGACCTGTTTTTGATTACTTTGAAAAAGCAAATTTATTGCTGTAATGTTGATGAGAATTCGATCGGACAGGATAATAAATATGTGCAACTTGTTAAAGAATTTGCCAAAAAGAATGACTCTGAAGTAGTTGTGATTTGCGGTAAATTGGAATCTGAAATTGCCGAATTGGAAACTCTTGAAGAGAAAATGGAGTTTCTTCAAGCCGCAGGTTTGGAGGAATCCGGCTTGGATAAATTGATTCGTGCCGGCTATAATGCGCTTGATTTGCAAACATATTTCACTGCCGGCGAGAAGGAGTGTCGTGCTTGGACTTTCGAAAAGGGTTCTTATGCTCCACAAGCGGCGGCTGTTATCCATACCGATTTTGAAAAAGGATTTATTCGTGCTGAAGTTTATCATTGCACTGATCTTTTTGAATATGGCTCTGAGCAAAAAGTGAAAGAAGCCGGCAAATTGAGAATTGAAGGCAAAGACTACATAGTTCAGGACGGCGATGTTATGCATTTCAGATTTAATGTTTAAGATGCAGAAATGATAGAAAAATTGAAATCTCTTGCCGGCGATACTATGATTTATGGTATCTTTAGTATTGTCGGCAGATTTTTGACTTTTTTGCTTACTCCATTTTATACTAATTATTTGGATATAAACAATCCTGCCAAGCCCGAAAACGACTTTATAATTTATATTTTTTCGATTATAGCATTTATAAATGTGCTTTATTCGCTTGGAATGGAATCGGCTTACTTCAGATTTTTTGAGAAAAATGACGAAGATCGCTCCAAATCTGTTTTCACACATTCTTTCTTTTCTATTGCTTCGATTAGTTTTTTCTTTGCAATAATTATAGTTTTTTTTGCAGATACTTTGGCTCCAATGATCACAAATCTGCCAAATGCAAAATCATTATTAATTCTTACCGCTTTTATTCCGGTATTTGATGCTTTGGTGCTTGTTCCTTATGCTCGCTTGCGAATGATCAGAAAAGCAAAGCGTTTTGCGGTTACAAAATTTGTGCAGATTTTGATTACAGTATTTTTGAATATTATTCTTGTTGCGGTATTCCAGATCGGTGTGCTTGGAGTGATAATCTCATTCTATGTTGCATCATTTGTGATTTTGATAATTTTCCTGAAAGAGATAAAAGAAAATATTATTCTCAAATTTGATAAGAAATTATTCACTTCTATGCTGAAATTTGCTTTGCCAACTTTGCCTGCAAGTTTTTCTGCGATAATACTTCAAGTAGCCGATAGACCAATTTTGAAAGCGATGGCAACAAATCCATCAGACCTTGCAATCTATGGCGTGAACTACAGACTTGGCATTCCAATGATGATGCTTGTTTCTGTGTTTGAATATGCTTGGAAGCCATTCTATATGTCGAATCATAAAGAAGCAAATGCGAAAAAACTTTATGCTCGAGTATTTACATACTTCACATTAGTAGCGGCAGTTGTATTTTTGATTGCATCATTTTTTATGGAATTTGTTGTTCAATTACCATTTTTTGGCGGAAGATTTATCAATCCTGATTATTGGACTGGAATGGGAATAATTCCTATAATTTTGGGTGGCTATTATTTCAATGGTGTATTTACAAATTTTTCTGCCGGCTTT
>JANJUO010000192.1 GCA_024710535.1 bacterium | reverse complement strand
TTTCTGGTTAATAATCGAATTATCACTTTGGATAGAAGCGAAACAATCACTCTGATGAAAATTTACGAATTGTCCGGCAAGTATCTTTTTGTGAATCGATTGGAACTTTTCAACAATATTGAGATCCAAAACAGAAATAATTACATTTACATATTGACATCGGTTTCGGAGCATTCACATACATTGGTTCATTGCATAAATACTGAAAATGGCGATATAATTTTTAATGAATGGTTCAATTCAAAAATCAAGCACATAAGTTTTTCTGACAATAATTACTACAGACTCGTTCAGAATTCCGGCAAATATTCTCTGAATTCCGGCAAATTAAATTCTGTGAATAATAAAATTAACGAACAAAAAGTAAATCTTCCCATTCATTTGATTGAGCCATATTATTTGCATTACTCAAATTCAAGAAATTGTATTCTTTTCAAAAATGGAATTGTATCGGTCAAAAATGGAAGTATTGTGGGAAATGACTTTTTCCCTTTTGGAGAATATTTCAATTCTGCTCCTGAAATGATCATTTTCAAAGATTATTTATATTTGACATCAGATTATAATTCTTTGATTTTTAGAATCAATAAAATTAATTATTGGTATGTAAATAAATTTCTGAATGATTTTTCGGATATTCTCTTGCCCTTGTTTTTATTTTTGACAGCATTAATTTTCCTTCAATTATACAGACATCAAACAAGATTATTAAATGAATTGATATCGCTTTCTTCTGTTGGGGCAATTTTTATTATCGACAAAAATGGCAGACTAATCAGAACTAATCCTCTTGGCAAAGATTTTTTGGGCATATCCGACAATATTCCCAAGCGGAAATTTTTCAATCAATACTGCAATTACGATCATACAAAACCAGTCGATGAATTAATTGAGAAATCATTAAAAACCAAAGAAAGTTACACTCAACGTATAAATATTAATGTTGATGGAACGAATAAAGAATGGCTCTGCAATACCATAATTCTTACAAATATTGCCGGCAGATTTCGCGGACTGGTGTTTACAGGGATTGATATTACTGAGCAACTCGAACGAAATCGCTTATCGAATTGGGCACAACTTGCTCATGATATGCAAACAAATCTATCTACGATTAGACTGAATGCAGAGCAAATTGATATTATCAGTGAAAACAACAAAGCACGACAAAAGAAAATTTTTCATCAGGTAAATTTATTAATTGAACGCGTCAGAGATATTGTAACGGTTGGGCGAACCGATAAGTTAGATATGCAAATTGCAAGTAGTGCCGAAATTTTTATGGCTGTTAGGAATGAATTCGATGATCTAATGTTTCCCAATATTCAATTTCAAACAAATCTTAGCGATTTCCCGATTGAATGCGACAAAGCAAAGTTGATTAGGGCGCTACGCAATGCAACAGAAAATGCAATCAAGGCATTCAAAGGTGGTCTTGGAACAGTAACACTAATAAGTTACGAAGAGGAACATAATGCCTGTTTTGTGATTCGTGATAATGGTCCGGGTATGGATGATATAGTCAAAAAGAAAATGCTTACCCCCTATTTTACAACTGCAAAATCCGAAGGTGGCAGTGGAATTGGAACAATGATTATGCAACACGTAACCGAATTACATGGTGGAAAAATTGCAATTACTTCAGAGCCGGGCAAAGGTACAGATGTAGTATTTTATATCCCAAATATTTTTTATAAGAGAAAAACCTCTTCAAATAAGCGAAAATTCAGAAATATTCTAAAATAAAGGAGCAAATTTGGTAATTTTTTACATTTAAACTTAAATAAATTTTCTAAATTAAAAAAAATGTTATAAATTAGATTATGATTGATAGTGAAAATATAAAAAAAGGTTCTAAGCCATTAATAATGGTGGTGGACGATATTCTGAAAAATCTGCAGGTGATTGGAAGCGCCCTTGTTGATTCTGGTTATGATGTTGCAGTTGCGATGAGTGGATTGCAAGCATTAGAATCTGCAAAGAACGTTAAGCCGGATCTGATTTTGCTGGATATTATGATGCCACAAATGGATGGCTTTGAAGTCTGCCAAAGACTTAAAGAAATGCCCGAAACTCAAAATATTCCTGTAATTTTTCTAACTGCGAAAAATGAAGCAGACGATATTTTGAAAGGATTCGAACTTGGTGGAGTCGATTTCATTACCAAGCCATTTCAAAAGCAAGAAATTTTGGCAAGAATTAAAACGCATCTCGATTTGAAATTTGCAAGAGAAGAGCTCGAAGCAAAAGCTAACGAAATGGCAATCATCAATTATCGCTTACGAAAAGAATTAGTTATTGCAGGACAATTTTTTCAATCTTTGCTACCCGAAGAAATCACTAACGGACCATTATTAACATCATATAAATACGTCCCAACAGACAAACTTGGTGGCGATGCACTCGGTTATTTCAAAATTGATGAGCATACATTTATCTTCTATTTGCTTGATGTGTGTGGGCATGGAATATCATCCGCATTATTTTCTTCCTCTGTTTTGAATATACTTAGATTTCAAAATTTGCCGGATGTCGATTTCAAAGATCCTGCTCATGTTTTTGGCGGTCTTAACAAAATTTTCCAAATGAATAAGCATCACGGAATGTATTTCACCATTTGGTATGGCGTTTATGATTTGCGAACTAATGTATTGAATTTTGCATCTGCTGGGCATCATCCTGCTTTACTGATGAATGGTAGTGAGAAATTTGAGAAGTTATCTGGTGCAAATTTTATTATTGGCGGATTGCAAAATTATAATTTCAAAACTGAAAAAAAAGTGATTCCACCCGGCTCAAAAATATACATTTTTTCTGATGGAGTTTATGACGCCAAACTCAAAGACGGCTCAAATATGACAATCGATGATTTAGCCGGCATACTTATGAATAATTCTACTGCCGCAAATGAATTGCACAAACTCTATGATTATGTTAGAAGTTTGAATAACGGAAAATCACTCAAAGATGATTTTACAATTCTAAAAGTAGAATTCAATTAAGAAAATTATCTGTTCGATCAGTTAAATTCTGGCAATTAAGCCTTGCTTATTTGCCATCATATTTAACGAGTTATAAACAAATGATTCAAATATTCGGAGTAAAGGACAAAGTTAAGCCAATTGGATTAACAGGAGTCGAAGCACTAATACCAAGTTGCTTTCATACAAGCAATATTCTTAACTGAAAATTCGTCATTCCGAGGCGACCCTGAAAACTTCGTTTTCACTAAAAAGAAAATGACAAATAAATGTGTTGTCATTAGGAGGCGACCCTGAAAACTTCGTTTTCACTAAAAAGAAAATGACAAATAAATGTGTTGTCATAAGGAACAAAGTGAGGAACCCACTAAAATTTCAATTTTGTTCTGTCGGTTGTTACAACCGACACATTACTGCTCGTCAGTTGTA
>JANJUO010000603.1 GCA_024710535.1 bacterium | reverse complement strand
TGTTATACAAATTTTTGAAATTATAATGATTAATTTAATGTATTCCATTATTATGTTATTAATCTGTTCGATAATATTGATTTAATTAGCATTATATCATTTTTTTTATCAATTAAAATGAATAAAAATATCAAAATAAATATCTATTTCATTGATTCAAACATACGTTTAAGTGTTTAATTTGCAACAACTTATAAAATTAGTTACTTGTAAATTAATAATTTTGGCAAACCTAAATTCAATAAAATCAATGATATAGTGATAATTTTTTATTTGTTAATTAATTTTAATTGTGTTAATTTGTAATTGGTTTATAGTGTCAATTAAAAAATGTTATTTGATTTTGAATTGTAATAAAATACAGGAACAAAAAAATGGATAAGCAAAATCGCCGTGATTTTTTTAAGAACCTCGCAATTGCCGGGGCAACTATCACGGGTTTATCCGCAACAAGCGCAAATGCAGCACCAAAGAAGATAATTTCTGATGATCGTATGGGTGTGTTGGTAGATACTACAGTTTGTGTTGGTTGCCGAAATTGTGAATGGGCATGCAAAGGTTCTCATGGAATCGATGCCGGCTCGCTTGAAAGTTATGAAGATCGCTCAGTATTTAACGAAAAACGCCGTCCAACGGCTGGCTCTTATACTGTTGTAAACGAATACGCTCCGATTAAAGGAAGTCAGATTGCTATTAATGTGAAAGTTCAATGTATGCACTGTGATCACCCTGCATGTATGTCAGCATGTATTGTTGGTGCATTCACAAAGGAAGAGAATGGTTCTGTAATCTGGGATACTGGAAAGTGTATTGGCTGCCGTTATTGTATGGTGGCTTGTCCATTCCAAATTCCGACTTTTGATTATTTAACAGCAATCGAGCCGGAAATCAGAAAATGTGATTTTTGTTATAATCGCACAAAAGAAGGGAAATTGCCTGCTTGCGTGGATATTTGTCCTGTGGAAGCTCTTACTTATGGAAAGAGAAGCGATCTTATCAAAATTGCAAAAGATAGAATCAAACGTCATCCGGATAGATACGAGCCGGAATTATTTGGTGAGAAAACGGTTGGCGGAACTGCTTGGATGTATTTATCGGCAAAAAAAGCAGAAGAGCTTGATTTTCCTAAACTTGAAAACGTACCTGCTCCGGGCGTTTCCGAAGCAATTCAGCACGGTATATTTTCATATTTTGTGCCTCCGGTTGCATATTTTGCTTTGCTTGGCGGTATCATGTGGATATCCAAACGCAAAGATCACGATGATGAGGAGGAAGACTAATGAAACATATTTTTACTCCACAACCAATCAAAACTGTTAAGTTTATCACGCCTGGCGTGTTATTGGTTATGCTTATTGCCTTGAATGGCATTGTTTTTCTTGCAGGCAGATTCTTTTTTGGAATTGGTGCTGTTACAAATCTTGACAATTTTTATCCTTGGGGATTATGGATTGGTGTTGATGTTGCCGCAGGTGTTGCTCTTGCCGCAGGTGGATTTACAACTGCCGCAATAGGGCATATTTTTCATCGTGATAGTTATCATGATGTGGTTCGTCCTGCTTTGTTGACCGCAATGCTTGGCTATACTTTTGTGGCTGTTGGTGTAATGACCGATATTGGTCGCTGGTATTATATATGGCATCCATTAGTATTTTGGAATGCAAATTCAGCTTTGTTTGAAGTTGGTATTTGCGTGGTAATATATTTAAATGTATTATATATTGAATTTTTGCCGATTGTAACAGAAAGATTTATGGGAAAAGTAAACCTCCCTGGAATTTTTAGAGGTTTAAATGGATTTATTGAAAGAATTCTAAGATGGGCTGACAAAACTTTGAACGCCACAATGTTTGTATTCATCATTGCTGGTGTGGTTCTTTCCACTCTGCATCAATCATCTTTAGGTACTTTGATGGTTATTGCCGGACCAAAAATGCACCCACTTTGGCAAACTCCAATTCTTCCATTGTTATTTTTCTTATCGGCAATTGCAGTTGGATTTCCAATGGTTATTTTTGAATCATTGATAGCGGCAAGATCTTTTAAATTGAAACCAGAGACTAAAGTTTTGGGAAGACTTGGCAGATTGCTACCGCCAATTTTAGGAATTTATCTCATTTTTAAATTAACAGACATGTTTATTAGAGAAACATTTATGTATTTAACTGAATTCAATGTGCAAAGCGTAATGTTTGTGATTGAAATTTTGGTTGGTATAATTATTCCATTAAGATTATTCCTTTCAAGAGCAGTTTTGAAATCTCCTTTGGGATTGTTTATTGCATCTGCACTTGTTGTATTTGGAGTTTTGATTAACAGAATAAACAATTTCGTTGTTGCTTACGATCCGCCATATACCGATGCATCATATTTCCCATCTTTCGGTGAAATATCTGTAACAGTTGGTTTTGTTGCGATAATGGTATTGGCATATCGCGCCTTTGTATTTATATTCCCTGTTATTTCACAGCCGAATAAATCAAAATCACAAGATACTAAATATTCGGTGAGAGGTTAATTATGAAAAAAATTGCTGTATTATTAGTTATATTGATTTCTGTTGCTTTTATATTTACAGAAGCATATCAGAATAAAAATAAACAAACTACCCAAAAGCAGGTTCAAGATCCTAAGAATAATCCTATTGGCGTACCAAAAGTATTATTCAAATCAGGCGATGGTCATAGCACCCAACAACTTGATTGCAAATCTTGCCACGTTTGTGAATACCCTACAAAAGATGATCCATGCCTGATTGCTTGTCCAAGAACTGGCAGTGTTTCGATTCATCATACACCGGATGAAGGTCCTGAATCATTTGTTATGAATGAAAATGGAACAAGATATGGTAAATTGGTATTTTCGCATAAATTACACGCTGAAATGGCTGAAATGAAAGATGGTTGCAATAGTTGCCATCATTATAATACAACCGGACCTATTCTTCCTTGTTCTAATTGTCATTCTCATAATAGAAATAGAAGTGATGTTGGCACTCCAGATTATCGTGCCGCTATCCATAGACAATGTATGGATTGCCATAAGGAATGGGATAAGCAAATGAAATGTGTGTCTTGCCATTTACAAAAAGGTGATGCCGCTGATAAAAAAGCTGAAGATGAAATTCGCAGACTTAAAGGATTATCGCATCCTCCAATTAAGGAACCGGACAAAGTTGTTTATCAGACCAATTATGAAAAAGGTAATGTGGTTACTTTCTACCATAGCGAACATACCCAAATATTTGGTGTGAATTGCATAAGTTGCCATAAAAACGAAAGTTGTACCAAATGCCATCATACAAGTGCAGGTACTTTGGTTACTAAAAAAGATCGTCTCCAACTTGCAAGAACAGAAGAAGAACAGCATAGAGCTTGCTTTGTTTGTCATAAAAATGATAATTGTAACAAGTGCCATTTGAAGAAAGAAAAGAATCCATTTAATCATGAAATTTCTTCTGGATTCAATCTTGGCAAACATCATAGTTCATTGAAATGTATCAGTTGCCATAAATCTAATGATTACAAAGGATTGAAGAGAAGTTGTAATGCTTGCCATAATAACTTTGTGGAAGGCAAATTCAATCACAATGTAACAGGTTTATCTTTGGATGCAAATCATGCCGACTTAGAATGTAGCAGTTGCCATACAAACAAAGATTTCAGCAAAAAACCTGTTTGCGCTGATTGTCATGATGATTTTACATATCCCGGAAAACTTCCAGGAAAATTAATTGGAATAACTAAGTAGAAAACGATTATGTTTAAAAAAATCGGATTCAAATTAACTGTTGCAGTAGTAATAATGACGCTGGTAATTATCAGCGTCTATTATTATTTAACAATAACTACCAATAGTCAAGTATTATTGCAGGAAGTGGAGCGCCATTCAACCGAATTGAGCGAAACCATTGTCAGTAGTGCAAGATATGCTATGATGCTTAATCAAATCGATCAGATTGATACCATCATTAGAACTGTTGGCAGACAGAAACATATCCAAAATGTTCGTGTTTTGAATAAAGAAGGTAGAGTGGTTTATTCGTCTAATTTAAGTGAAGTGAATAAATTAGTGGATAAAAAAAGCGAATCTTGCTATGGATGTCATGAGAAGAATGTACCATTAGAAAGAGTTGCCTCCGAAGATAGAACACGCATTTTCGATGCAAAAGACAAAACAGTTAGGGTGCTTGGAGTGATTACTCCTATTTATAACGAAAGAAGTTGTTGGGAAGCAGATTGTCATGCACATTCTGCCGAAACAAAAGTGCTTGGCGTACTTGATGTTACTTCATCTATCGAAATAATTGATAATCAAATTGAAGATTCAATTATTCAAAATACTATTTTTGCATTTTTGACAATTCTGATACTGTCATCAATTATTGGTTTTCTTATCAAGAAATGGGTGGATAATCCAATAAGAGATTTGCTTACAGCAACCAAACAAATTGCTGGCGGTAATCTTAATTATATCATTAAAGAAAAAAGTAAAGATGAATTTGGAGAGCTTGCAAATTCTTTCAACAATATGACAAAGAAACTTTCCGAAGCAAAATTGCAATTATTCCAATCGGATAAAATGGCTTCTCTTGGTAAATTGGCGGCTGGTGTTGCTCATGAAATTAATAATCCATTGACTGGTGTACTTACTTATAGCAGTTTCCTTTTGAAAAGAACAAAGGGCGATGTTGAAATGCAAAACAGTCTTGGAGTTATTGTTCGTGAAACCGAGCGATGCAGAGAGATTGTTAAAGGATTATTGGATTTTGCAAGACAATCTGTACCAAAGAAATCAAAATCGCAATTGAAAGAAGTGATTGAGCGTTCGGTTACAGTTGTTGAAAACAAATTACAATTGAATAATATAAAAATTGTGAAGAATTTCGAAAGTAATTTGCCAGATGTAATTATGGATTCCAATCAAATTCAGCAAGTATTTATCAATCTAATTGTAAATGCAGGCGATGCTATTGACAAAAATGGAACAATTACAATATCTGCTAAATTAGAGCGTTTGCCCGCAGTTGGGCATGCTCAAATTAAAAATGCAAGATGCCCAAAACGTCACGATTTGATGGATCATACACTTAAAATAGATGGTATGCCGTCAATAAAAGTAAAGGTTATTGCAAATGGAAATGAAGGTTTTTTGAATTTGGATCCTATTTATGGATTGAATAGAAATATTTTGGGTATTGAAATTGAAGACCACAAGCTTGCACAATTTTTGTGCCCAACTTGTAATAGTTCATTGATTATCGAGAATAAATCATGTCCGCATTGCGATTCACCTATTTATGGTTTTGAAGTTGTAGGGCAAGGCTTCTTTGAAGGATGTACCAAAAAGGGTGGCGAATGGAGAAAATGGGATTATATGGATAAAGCAGATTTGAATGAATATATTGAAATAAAAGTAAGTGATACCGGTTGTGGAATTAGTACTGAAGACATCAACAAAATTTTCGAC
>JANJUO010000595.1 GCA_024710535.1 bacterium | reverse complement strand
ATTGATGCAAAAAAAATGTTTACCGGAATAAAAATCATTTACATAAATAGAAATTGGAAATATGAAACAACAGAACTTTATTTTATTACAACGATACTGAATTATATTTTAATTATCTTTACTTGGATATTTGTAATTGATTGGAACATAGTTGGAAGTTTTGGCATTAAGCGAAGTGGATTTTTAGGGATAATAATTGTATTATCTAGCATTTTTCAATATAGAAAATTTATAAAACAAGAGAAAAGAATAAGAAAACCTGACAGAAAGAAAAAGAATCCAGATTAAAAAATAAATAAAAATTTAATATACCTATTTATGATGAATTAGGGTCTGTGGCATTGGTGATTAATGATAGCAGAAGAGCATTGTAATGTAATCAATTCAAAAAGCCCAATTCAAGTAAAATGAGCAAAAAGTAGTTGATTTTTCTTAATTATTTTGAAGAAAAAATAATTACTATTGCTTGAATGGTATTTCGATTACGAATGTTGTGCCTTTGCCGATAGCAGTTTCTTTAACGTAAATTTTGCCGTTATGATATTCTTCGATAATTCTTTTGCATAAGCTCAAGCCAAGCCCCCACCCACGTTTTTTGGTGGAAAATCCAGGATAGAAAATCTGTCTTTTCAACTTTTGCGACATCCCTTTTCCGGTGTCGCGAATGTAGATATATACTTTTTTGTTGGGAATGGTTTTCATTGAAATTGATATTTCACCTTTTTTCTCTTCGACTGCTTCGGCGCCATTTTTCAGCAAATTTTCGATAACCCATGCAAACAAATCATTATTGACTTTGATTTGAACATTATCATAAAGTGCTCTGTTTATTTCGATTTTCTTTCCCAAATGTGGCAATCTTCTATCGAAATAAACACAAACATTTTCAATCAAGTCGGACAAATTAAGCAATTCCTTATCCGGCATTGAGCCAATTTTCGAAAATCTGATTGCAATCGTATTCAGTCTTTTTACATCATTTTCCATTTCTCGTATTGCTTCATTAGTTAGATCTTCATCTTTGAAATCAGACTTCATAATTTCAAGCCATGCAAGCATACTCGATAGTGGAGTACCCAACTGATGGGCGGCTTCCTTTGCCATTCCAACCCAGACTTTTGATTGTTCATGCTTTCGAGTTGAACTAAATGAAAAATAGCCGAAAACCACAAAAAGCGTTATCCCAACCAAAGCAATAACAGGATAAAACCTAAGTTTATCCACAAGTGTAGAGTGCGTATAATAAAATTTGCCGATAACTTTTCCTTCCTGATCTTTCACAATTATCGGCTCGTAGTTTTCCTTCATCGATTTTAAATACTCTTCAACAATTTTTCTCTGCTTTTCTATCGGCGTGTTTGGCTTGAAATTCAGATTCAGTGCCCATTGCTCGAATGGCTCGATTGGCTCATCATTTTCATTTGTGAAAATTATCGGGAATGTCATTGTTGCGGTAACTTGTTCGCTAAAAAACAGCATAAAATCAGCATCGCTAAAATCGGAATCTTCAAATTGCATTGTTAGTATTTTTTGAAAAATCTTAGCATATAGATCAACTGAATTCTTTTCTCGGGCGATAATTTCATTAACAAGCGTATTGGTGAAACCTACAATTGTTACCATTATAGCAAATGCAGCAATTGCAAATGTCAATTTAACTTGCCATTTCGACATAGTAAAAGCAATAAAATCGCCAATCTGTTTTTCAGGATAAAGTTTTGCCATTTTTTAAATTTCGAATTCTTCTAATTTGCTAATTTCAATTTCTTGTTGCTCCGAACTTGCCATATTTTTCACGATTACCGAATTTCTACTCACTTCTTCATCTGCAATAATTACTGAATAGCGAGCATTTAATCTATTTGCTTCTTTGAATTGTGCCTTCATCGAGCGGCGATTTATATCAGAAATCACTCTTGCACCTTTGTTACGGAAAATTTCTGCTATCTGATTTGCATAAATCGACAATTCTTTGTTGCCACAAACAACATAAACATCACATTCGCTTTCTTCTTTGTGAGTGATTTTCATTGCTTCAAGAATAAGCAAAATTCTTTCAATTCCCATCGCAAATCCAACTGCCGGATTTGGCTTTCCGCCAAGTTGGGCAAACAAACCATCATATCTGCCGCCACCGCCAAACGAATCTTGAGCACCAAGAACTGAAGATTGAAATTCAAAAACCGTATGGCAATAATAATCCAAACCACGAACTAATTTTGGCTGAATTACATACTTGACGCCGACCGCATCGAGTAGTTTTGTTACTGTATTAAAATGATTGGCGCTTTCTTCATCGAGATAATCAAGTATTACCGGTGCTTTTTCAATTATGGAAATATCTTTTTCGCTTTTGGAATCGAGAACACGCAGAGGATTTGTTTGCAGTCTGCTTTGCGATTCTTCTGAAAGTGATTCCTTATTCTGATTCAAATATTCAATCAAAGCATTCTTGTAATTTTGACGAGAATTCTCGGTTCCCAAAGTATTAATCAGCAATTTATAATCACTGATTCCCAATTCTTTGATAACTTTGTTTGCCAAAAGTAATATTTCAACATCTGCTTCAGGATTTGGCGAGCCAATCGACTCAGCTCCATATTGATGAAATTGGCGCAATCTTCCCTTTTGAGGACGTTCATATCTGAAATATGGACCAATGTAATACAATCGCAAATTTGAACTTTCACGGTCTAATCCATTTTGGATGACAGCACGAACCAAAGCCGCAGTTTGCTCGGGACGAAGCGTAATCGATTCGTCGCCCTTATCTTTGAAAGTGTACATTTCTTTGTTTACTATGTCGGTATCATCGCCTATACTTCTTGAAAAAACTTCAGTTTTCTCAAAAATCGGTGTACGCAATTCTTGATATGCATATAATTTTGATGTGTTTCTGAAAACGCTTTCCACGAAATGCCAGTCGGAAACCATTGCTGGAATTATATCTTTTGTTCCTCTAACAGTATTAATCATTTTGATTTTTCAATTTAGTTATTAATAAAAAAGCAAATTTATCAAATTATTCTCAATAAAAATTATGTTTGAATACAATTTTTTTATTAAACATAGTTTCGTAATTATTGACGTATGTAGAGAGAATTATTAGTAAAAAATAAGTTAATTAATGAAAAATTTCTGTAGCGACTGTTGTTAACAGCATGTTGAGAAAATTTCATAAAAATATTTATAATTTTGCTTGGGTAAAGATTGGCAATAAATTCGGCTTCAATGGGATGCTGAGGGATGACGATGTGAGAGAAAAATACTGCTTTGGAGTATAAATACTACAATATTAATTTTTTTATTACGTTAAAACTTGTGTTATAAAATTTAGTGAGCAATTTATGTTTGAAACAACAGTAACACCAAATTTGCAGATTCAAATTTCTTCGGAAATACTTAAACAATTAAAAATTAATCCAGGTCAACATTTTTGGATTTCTTATGATTCAGGTGTTATTCAACTAATTCCAAAGAAAAGTATCAATGATTTATTTGGATCTTTGAAAGGAATCGATTCAAATATTGAAAGAGAAGATGAGGATAGAATATGATTGTGATTGACTCATCATTATGGATAGAATTTTTTTTAGGAAGCCAATATGGTGAATTAATCAGGGTTAATAGTTTATTTCAGACAAATAGTTTTATTGTACCTACTATTATTATTAGAGAGGTACATAAGAAATTGACGGAATATTATAATGAAGAACTTGCTAATGATTATTGCTCATACTTCAAGATTGGCAAAGTTGTGAATTTAGATTTCAAATTGTCAGTTTTTTCCTCCAAAATCAGCAAACAATATAAATTACCTCTTGCCGACTCCATTATTTACGCTACTACTCTACAGAACAAAGCCACACTTTATACAATGGATAAGCATTTTGAAGAATTACCCGACGTGATTTACTATAAAAAAGTAACATCTAATACCAATTAATCAATGCTTCAATGGTATGCTGAGGGATGATGATGTGAGAGATAAGAATGCCGTAATTCTAAGAAGATGTGTTGCTTTTAAAATAATTTTAGATTTTTTACTTCTATCTTTTTGATTTAAATGGAGAAAAAAATGAAAACCATGAATGTAATTTTTGATAAGAATTTAATTAAAATTGACAAGAATAATTTGCGAAAAAAAAGTAAATTCTTGGTTGATTATTCTAATAAAAATGATGAAACAAGCAAATTACAACTTCCAATTTATAGCTTAGGTGAAGTTGAAATCCCTCAAAGAATGGAAGTTTATAATGGAAAAATTTCTAATTGATACCAATGTTTTGATTTATGCTATCAATAAGGATTCTGAATTTCATCTATCCTCAAGAAAAATATTTGAAACAGCTTTGAATAATGATTTGAATTTTTTTGTATCAATAAATAATTTGCTGGAATTTTTTGCAATTGTTACTGATAACAAAAGAGTTCAAAATCCATTAAATCCTTATCAAGCAAGGGAAGTAATAAATATTATTGCAGAATCAAAAATCAAGATAATTCACGCAGATATTTATACTTTGAATAAATCATTAGAAATAGCTGTTGAATTGCAGAAATCAAAACAAGTTATATTTGATTTTCTGATTGCCGCATTAATGATTTCAAACGATATTAAAAACATCATTACTTACAATACAAAAGACTTCAAAAGCATTTCTCAAATCACTACTTTCAAACCTGAAGAAGTAATTTTATGAGCAAGATTATATCGTTAATATTCTTAGTTTTTTTAATTATTGAATCAGGATGTACATCAGTTAAAATTTTTGGATATTACGAAACATATAATAGTATATTTGACGAAACAATCAATAATTCCAATCGAAAAATTAATAAATATAATTTAGTAACAAAAAATTTGAGAAGTGAGCATTTGGAGAGATTGGATCAAATTATTAGTAATAAATATTTGCATCTTGAAACTGATTTAGGAACCTGTGAAATTACTGGATTATTTATTCTAAAAGATAGTTATATCTATATAACTTGCGGTTATGCCCAAATATTTATATGTACTGATAAGGGAATTGAGAAAATTTTACTAAATGAAATTGGTAACGATATGCTATTTTATTTAATTAAAGATGTTAAAAATATTTAATACATTCCAACGCCAACCCAGACTACCGCTTCGGCTTCAATGGAATGCTGAGAGATGATGAAATTAAATAAAATATTTGTAAATTTGTGTTGTCTATAATTGAAAAAAATAGAAGGAATATTTTGCCAACAGTTTTAAGAATTGGACCTTATAGATTTCATTTTTATTCGAATGAAAATAATGAACCACCACATATTCATGTTGCTGTAGATGATTCTGAGGTGAAATTTTGGTTAGAACCAATCCTTCTTTCCAAAAATGATGGAGTTAAACCTCATATTGTAAGGGAAATTGAAAAATTGATATTCAAAAATCATAAAATTATATTGGAGAAATATAATGAATACCACAACTGTTGAAATTATTAATGAATCGGAAGTTGCCGGGATAAATGCTTGGGTAAAAGATAGAATTGTTTATATCGAATTAAGCGATTTTAGAATTATTGGCTTCCCAGCTGATAGATTCAAAATTCTGAAATCTGCAAGCGATGAAGAATTGAATGAAGTAAAACTCCGTTTAAATGGGAAAGCTCTAAGATGGGAAAATTTGGATGAAGATATTACAGTAAAAGGTATTTTGCAGGGTAAGTTTCAATTAGCAATTTAATATGTCTTCAATGTTAAGCTGATTCATGATAACCTTATCATTACCTCCATTTTGCCAAACAAATTTGCCAATTGATTACTTGGATTTGTTTAAATTCAATTTATATTTACTGATATTTTTGTGTAACTCTTTTAAATAAAAAAGAAATATCCGCCATTTCTTATATTTTTTTCACAATAAATAATTTAGTTATGTGAATTTTTTGTAATTTTGAATGTTCTGCAAGTGCAGAATTTGAAATTATTTATATTTTTTTGTGAGATTTATTTATGGCTGTTGAATCAAACGAAAATTTCTTTAGTGAATTTGAAAAAAGTACTTATGAAGAGTGGAAAAATGCAGCAATTGCCGCATTAAAGGGCGCTTCATTCGAAAAATCAATGTTTACTCAAACTCCTGAAGGAATTGAACTCAAACCGATTTACAACAAAGAAGACATTGAAAATATTGATTTTTTGAAAAATGAATTTCCCGGTTTTGCTCCTTATATAAGACATAACAAGCCCGATGGTTTCCTTGGAAAAAGTTGGGAAATTGCACAGGAAATCAACTATCCGCTTCCCGAAGATGTTAATAAAGCATTGCTCACCGACCTTAATAATGGGCAAAATGTGATTCGATTAGTTGTTGATAGGGCAACTGCTCAGCACGATGATTTCATTACTGACGATGTTAGTGGAATGAATATTTGCGTTTCTACGATTGAAGATTTTGAAAAGATTTTCAATAATATCGACATTACGAAATATCCCATTTATATTGATGCAGGTCTTGCCGGATTTGCAACTGCAATGCTATTTTTCAATTATTGCGAAAAAAATGGCATAAATACTGCCGACTTGAAAGGTGGTATTGAATTGGACGCTGTTTCCGAATTGGTAACCGATGGCTATCTCCCCTATCAAATCAGCAAATATTATAAACAAGTTGCAGAATTTACTAAATGGGTAAACTCAAAAGCTCCAAATTTCCAAACAATCAAAATTAACACAACTTCATTCCATAATGCAGGCGCTACTGCTGTTGATGAACTTGCAATTGCAATGTCTTACGCAGTTTTGGTGATTGATTCTATGATTGAAAATGGATTGAGCATTGATGAGATTGCTCCTAAGATGAAATTGCAATTCTCGATTGGAACAAATTTCTTTATGGAAATTGCAAAAATCAAAGCCGCAAGATTACTTTGGGCAAAAGTTATTAAATCATATAGTGGTAATGAATCATCTCAAAAAGCATTTATCCATACCGAAACATCTTTCAGAGAAAATTCAATGCTTGATCCGAATGTGAATATGCTTCGTCATACAACTGAAACATTTTCAGCGATTTGCGGAGCGGCAGACTCAATTTCTGTTGGTTTTTATGATACAATGTTTGGTTTACCTGATGATTTCTCTCGCAGAGTTTCACGCAATACTCAAAATGTATTATTACATGAATCGCATTTAGCTGATACTGTTGATCCTGTTGGCGGTTCGTATTATATCGAATCACTCACCTACGAACTTGCTAAAATTAGTTGGGAATATTTCCAAAAAATAGAACTCGGCGGCGGCATAATGCAGCAACTAAAAACCGGAGAAATTCAAAAACGAATTGAAGAGAATTTCGAAAAGAGAATTGCGGCATTGGTTCAAAGAAGAATTACAATTCTTGGCTCAAATAAATATCCAAATTTATACGAAAAGCCAATCGAAAATGTTAGAAATTATACTTATGATCAAGTTGATGAATATGTTTTGAAATTTGAAGAATTTCTTGAATCAAGAAATCATGGAACAATTGATGAAATGCTTACCGAATTAGATGCTCATTCTGCTAAAGCAAACGAAAATACTTTTAACTTAGCATATAATTGTGCGAAAAATGGTGCCACTTCAGGAGAAATTTTCAATTCTTTAAGAGATGAAAATGATATTCCAATGACTGTTAAGCCACTTTTGATTCAACGCAGTTCGGAATTATTCGAAGACTTGAGAATTCAGGCAAGTGCTTATAAAGAAGAATACGGTAATTTTGCAAAAATTAATTTGATTTGTTTCGGCGCTGTTAAAGAGTGGAAAGGTAGAGCAGATTTTGCTTTGGACTTTTTCTCGGTTGGTGGTTTCGAATCAGAAATTAATGATAATATTAATGATTTCGAATCAGCAAAAGCAAAAATCATTGAATTAAATCCAAAAATGATTTGCTTCTGCTCAACAGATGACAAATATGCTGAATTTGTTCCTGAATTAGCAAGCGCAATTAAGGAAATTAATCCTGAAATTACAATTATTTTAGCCGGTTATCCAAAAGATAAAATTGAAGAATATACAGAAAGTGGCGTGGACTATTTCATACATATTAAAGCAAATATTTTTGAAACACTACTTGAATTGCAAACAAGTTATGGCGTTAGGAATTAAGGAGAAGAAGAAATGAAAAAACCTGATTTTGCAAATATTCCGTTCGATTTTGATTTTGATGAAAATTCAAGAAGTGAATGGAAAAATAAATTTGAAAATAATATTGCCAAAAATGCCGATGAATTTGTTGTTAATTCAATGGAAAATATCGACATTCGCCCAATTTATACAAAAGATGATATTGAAAACCTTGAACATATTAAATTTACTGCTGGAATTCCGCCATTTTTACGCGGTCCATATCCTACAATGTATGTAACCCGTCCTTGGACAATCAGACAGTATGCTGGATTTTCGACTGCTGAAGAATCAAATGCCTTCTACAGAAGAAATATTGCCGCAGGTCAGCAGGGCTTATCTGTTGCATTCGATCTTGCCACACATCGCGGCTATGACTCCGATCACGAGCGAGTTGTTGGTGATGTTGGAAAAGCAGGTGTTGCGGTTGATTCTATACTCGATATGAAAGTGCTTTTTGATAAAATTCCGCTTGATAAAATATCGGTTTCTATGACAATGAACGGTGCTGTTCTTCCGGTTTTGGCATTTTATATTGTTACTGCATTGGAGCAGGGAGCCACTCTGAATCAACTTTCCGGCACTATTCAAAATGATATTCTAAAAGAATATATGGTGAGAAATACATATATTTATCCACCGGAACCATCAATGCGAATAATTGCTGATATTTTTGAATTTACTTCGAAAAATATGCCGAAATTCAATAGCATTTCCATTTCCGGCTATCACATGCAAGAAGCAGGTGCAACTGCCGACATCGAAATGGGCTACACTCTTGCTGACGGCTTGGAATATGTGAGAACCGGTTTGAAAGCAGGTATTGATATTGATGCATTTGCTCCACGATTGTCATTTTTCTGGGCAATTGGCATGAATTATTTTATGGAAATTGCAAAAATGAGAGCGGCTCGTTTGATTTGGGCAAAAATCATTAAGCAATTCAATCCAAAAGATTTGAAATCTATGGCTTTGAGAACTCACTCGCAAACTTCGGGCTGGAGTTTGACTGAGCAAGATCCATTCAACAATGTTGCTCGTACTTGTATGGAAGCAATGGGCGCCACTCTTGGTCATACTCAATCACTTCATACAAACGCACTCGATGAAGCAATTGCACTTCCAACAGATTTTTCTGCTCGTATTGCTCGTAATACACAGATTTATTTGCAAGAAGAAACAGGTATTTGCAAAGTTATCGATCCTTGGGGCGGCTCATATTATGTTGAATCGCTTACTGCTGAACTCGTTAAAAAGGGCTGGGCACACATTCAAGAAATTGAATCGCTTGGCGGCATGGCAAAAGCAATTGAATCCGGCATTCCAAAAATGAGAATCGAAGAAGCATCTGCAAAGAAACAAGCGCGCATTGATTCCCGTTCGGAAGTCATTATTGGCGTTAATAAATATAAGTTAGATCAGCAAGACCCAATCGATATTCTTGATATTGATAATTCTGCCGTTCGTGATATGCAAATCGAAAGATTAAGAATATTGCGTGCTAATCGCAATGAAGATGATGTTCGCTCTGCTTTGGATGCAATCACTAAATCAATCGAAACTGGCGAAGGCAATTTGCTTGATTTATCTATCAAAGCGGCACAAGTTCGTGCTTCTTTGGGTGAAATTTCTTATGCAATCGAAAAAGTTGTTGGGCGACATAATGCCGTTACAAGAACAATTTCAGGTGTTTATAGTTCTGAATACAGCGAAAAATCCGCTATCGAAGAAGTTCGCAAAATGACTGATGATTTTGCCGAAAAAGAAGGCAGACGCCCAAGAATCATGATTGCAAAAATGGGTCAAGATGGGCATGATAGAGGCGCCAAAGTGGTTGCAACTGCTTATGCCGATATGGGTTTTGATGTTGATATGGGACCATTATTCCAAACTCCTGCCGAAACCGCAAAGCAAGCCGTTGAAAATGATGTTCATATTATTGGCGTAAGTTCGCTTGCCGCTGGTCATAAAACATTGGTTCCGCAATTAGTTACAGAACTCAAAAAATACGACCGTGAAGATATTATGATAATAGTTGGTGGAGTAATTCCGCATCAGGACTACGAATTCCTCTATAATGCCGGTGCAAGTGAAATATTTGGACCAGGCACAATCCTCACATCAGCCGCAAAGAAAATGATGGAAGATTTGTTCGAAAGAATGTAATTAAACCAAAACAATTCATCCGATGTTTAAGAAGGCATCGGATGGATTTGGTGAATATACAGATTTCAAGATTTGATTTTAGTAATGCAATATTCAATATTTTTGAATTAAATAAGGTTAGGAAGCAAT
Organism: bacterium; assembly: GCA_024710535.1. GTDB lineage: Bacteria > Bacteroidota > Ignavibacteria > Kapaibacteriales > UBA2268 > JANJUO01. The sequence goes on along the minus strand of JANJUO010000595.1, from coordinate 6,659 downwards.
AATTGTACTTTTTTCTACTAAGGTTTTTATTGGGGAATAAGGTTTTATATGGCTTTTTCAAAATTCTTAATTCCTCCGATAACAATTATGTTATCGAAGGAAGTAATAAACTTCTTAATTAAATTGTTTGATTTTCTTCAATTTATTTAGTGTTTTCGGAAAAATCTATGACCTGAATTTATTAAAGTGAAGGTCTTTTTTTTAGATATTCATAGAATATTTTTATACCAATTACAAACATAATTAAACCTGGAATCATAAAAAAGGCAAATCCCCAATATTTATTGTCTTTTCTGCCAATATTATTATCAGACAATGACAAATATTCAAAGGCTTTTGATTTTACACTTTCAACGTGGATAATTTCATAATGAAAATATTTATCGCTTAGTGATAAGGAATCAATTTTCATTAGCTTTTTTCTATAATCATCTTTGGAAATTCCCAGAAATATTGAATCCCCAACATTTATATCGTTAATCAAATCTTGAGAGTATGTTTCTCTTAAATTTGCTCCACTGATTTGAAAATTAAATTCAGGGAAACTTTTTAGTTTAATCAAAATTTTTCTTGAATGCTTTCTTCCTATGATCAGTTCAATTTTTTTGGATGTGATGTCGCCAATTACACTTATTTCGGATGAATTGATTTCTTTAATTTGAAAAAACATAAAAGCGGAAAACAAAAATACTACACCAAATAGCATCAAAATAATTGAACTTTTTTTGATTTCTTTAATTTGCTTTTGTGCCTGAACTTTTTGATTCCTTTTTTTATTTTTAATTAAATAATTCTTGACTTCATTGAAATTGCTGTAATAGTTGCTTGAAATTTTGATTTCCTTACCAACTTTTGTAAATAAAGATAATATTACCCATCTATTATATTTGTCGTTTTTGGGTATTTCGGTCCAATATTCAATTTCATCATTATTAATAGTTATGCTTTTTATTCCAAAAAATGATTTGATAATAAGTTCTTGGTTGGAAATATAATAGTTTTTCACTGAAATCAAGCCATAAATACAAATTATAGCAAAAATTAAAAAGAGTACTGCAACAATTATATTAATTGCATCTGTATAACTATTTGGATTAAATTTATTGAAGAAGGATATTGACAAAAGTAGCGAACCAATTATGGCAATCAAATAAACAACTCGGTAAGTAATTTTTTTGTTAGATTTTATCAATATTTCTGTCATTAATTCGCTTTTTTTGAAAGATTTCCACAAGCAGTGTGTTCACGCAACAGCAAATTATTTATTGTGTGAAATACATAAAATCATTTCAATTAAAATTGTAGGTTCACTCAAAATTACAAGAAGCAAATCTGGCATCACTAAGGATAATTGCTGTAAAAAATAGGGAATTATACTAAATAAACTTCGCCTTCCGTTACAAATTCTGGCTTAGGTTTGATGTCGAGCGCCAAATTGATTTTTTCTTCAAGTTTTGTTTTGTTGAATGGCTTAGAAAGAAAATAAGTTCCACCAATTGAAGTGAATTTTTTTAGAGTTTCAATGTCGAAATTTGCCGACATAAAAATAACAGGAATTTTTGAGGTATATTTGAAATTTTTGAGCATTCTATAAATAACATCACCAGTGATTTCCGGCAAAAGATAGTCGAGTATTATCAAATCTGGTGGATTATTCACCGCTTCGATAATTCCATCGATTGGCTTGGTGCGAACAATTGGTTCATAGCCGAGATTATTCAAAAAAAGTGAAACAACTCTCTGCATCCAATTGTCATCATCAATGATAAGCACCCTTTTATTTTGCGTTTCTACAGTCAATAAATAACCTTATTTATTAATTATGAATCACTTAGCCGATGTTTTATCAAATTGAATATCATATAATTTTTTGTAAATACCATCATTTGAAATTAAATCAATATGTGTGCCAAATTCAGCAATTCGTCCATTTTCAAATACATATATCGTATCACAATCAATAATAGTTGATAATCTATGTGCCACAATTACCGCAGTCTTGTTTTCTAAAGATTTGTTGATTGGCTCCTGAACCACTTTTTCGGATTCGGCGTCCAATGCAGATGTTGCCTCATCAAATATCAGTATTTGGGGATTTCTAACAAGTGCTCTTGCAATAGCAATTCTTTGACGCTCGCCTCCGGAAAGATTCACTCCTCTATCCCCTATCATCGTATCGAATCCATTTGGTGTGTTCATTATGAAATTATAGGCATTTGCAGATTTTGCGGCATTGATAATATCTTCATCAGTAGCTGTGAAACCATATCGAATATTATTTGCAATCGTATCATTGAAAAGCATATTTTCCTGACCAACCATACCAAACAATTCTCTGTATGAACGCACATTATATTCTCGTATATTAATATCGTCAATTTCTATTGATCCTTGACTTGGATCGTAAAATCTGATAAGTAGATCAAGCATTGTTGATTTTCCGCTACCACTTGCACCAACAAATGCAATTTTCTTAGATTTTTTTAATTCCAAAGTAACATCATCAATGACATTATTGTCATTATACGCAAAACTAATATTTTTGATATTTATAGATTGAGTGAATGAATTTACTTTTTTTGAGCCGGAAATAATTTTTGGCTTTTCATCAAGAATCGAGAATACTCTTTGTGCAGAAACAAATCCATGCTGAAAGCGAGAAATGGAATTAACAACCGTACTAATCGGCGACATTATCGAAAATAAAGAGAACAAAAACAGCATCAAATTTTCTGGCTTCATAGTTTCATTAAGCACTTCCGCACCGCCCACCATAAGCACAACGCTCAAAGCCGAAATAGCAAAAATTTCATTAACAGATGGAACAAGTTCGGTGATTTTCTTTAATTTAACAGCCGAACGAACATATTTTGCAGAATCTGCTTCGAATTTATTAAATGCCGTATCTTGTGCATTATATGCTTTCACAACTCTAATACCTGAAATTGTTTCCTGCATTGTTGAGGTATAGTCAGCCATAGCCATTTGCATTCTGGAGGCATATTTTCGAAGATATTTAATTGCAGTTCGAATAAGTATAAGTGAAATAATGCTCGAACTAAATGCAATCATTGTTAATTTTGCAGAAATAGTAATTAACAATGTAAAATATAGAACAATTTGAATTAATTCACGAAGTGTTGTTGTGAATGTGGAAAGCGTTGATGAATTTATAGTTGCAACATCATTTGTTATAATTGAAATCAAATTTCCCTGTCTACTTTTCACAAAAAATTCAACCGGAAGCGTTACAATTCTATGGAATAGTTTATCGCGAATCGATTTGATTATGCCTTCTTCGAGTTTAACTGATACGATTGCACCCAAATATTTAAAAATATTTTTAAATAGAAAAACAAAAATTATAAAAATACTAATATTGAAAAGCAAACTGTATTTATCACCATTTCCACTAATCATTCCTGCAATGAAATCGAAAAATTTTGCATTCATTTTTGAAATTGGATCAACTGATTGTGTACTTTTTAATGATTCTTCAGAATAAAAAATTACTTTTATAATAGGTAAAATCAATGTTACGGATAATGTGCTTAAGGCAGAGAATACAATGTTTAGTAGCACCTGCAAAAGAAGCATCCACTTGAATGGTTTGATAAACCCAATTATTCTGAATAAGTATTTTTTATTTGCTTTTTCTTCTTTATTCGATTGCATCGTAAATATCTTTAAATTTTAATAAAAGATCCAAGACTAAGAATTCTATTTGTAAAAAAAGTCTATTTAAGAAAATAAAATCTGTTAAGGAATATACCATAACAGATTTTATTTTCAATTTAATTTAATAATAAATTAATAACCATCATACAAATTAGTAAACAAACTCTGGCCGCCATCCACTCGGATAACTTGTCCGGTTATCCAACTTGCCTCCTCACTACTTAGTAAGCCTATCATTCTTGCAGCATCTTCAGGTGTTGTTAGTCTATTAAACGGGCTAAATTCCTTAGCAAATTTGATCATTCTCTCGAATCCCGGAATTTTCAATCCTGAAGGAGTTGGAGTTGGACCAGCTAAAATTGCGTTTGCAGTTATTTTGAATGGAGCAAGTTCGAATGCAATTTGGCGAACAATACTTTCCAAAGCTGCTTTTGCAACAGAAATTGCGCCATAATTATTGGTAGCCATGTTTGAGCCATTGCTTGTCATTGCAAAAATTCTGCTATTTTCTTTAAACAAGTCAGCATGAAACAAATCCTGCACCCAATATAGCAAGCTGAGTGCCATAACATTTATAGACATCTCCATCTTTTGAGCAGTAATTTCAGCATCTCTGCTTTTATCAATAAAATTGCCCAAAGCACCAAAAGCAATGGAATGCATAAAAACGTTGATTTTTCCGTTTAAATCTTTGAGTTCATTTGAAATAGCTTCTATCACATGATTGCGATTTTGTGGATTTGCGGCATTAGTATTAAAAAATTTCACTTTAATACCCATAGAACTAATTTCTTCAATAAATTCTTCTGCCTTTATACGAGCACTTCCCAAATCAAGATGAACACCGTAAATATTGTATCCTTTTTTGGCAAGTTCCATAACGGTGGCTTTTCCAAAACCGCTTGATGAACCTAAAATAAGAGCATTTTTCATTATCTTTCCAAATAAGACTAAATATGTGTTTCGATAAAATTCATAATACATTCGCCACCATCTACGCCAATAGTTTGCCCTGTAATCCAGTAGAATTTTTCGTCAACGAGTAGTGATATTGCTTTTGCAACATCTTCGGGAACTGTATTTCTACCAAATGGATTATGCTCTTTGGCGTGTAGTAGCATCTGATTAAATCCCGGTATTTTTTGCGATGCAGGTGTATCGGTCAATCCTGCCATAATAGCATTTGCAGTGATTTTATATCGTGAGAGTTCGATTGCAATCTGTCTGATATACGCTTCCAAAGCACATTTTGCGGCAGAAATTGCTCCATAATTGCTCATAACACGAGTAGAGCCAATTGATGTTAAAGCAAAAATTCTTGAGTTTTCTGCAAGCAATTCCGAACGAAACAAATCTTGCACCCAATATAAAAGACTATTTGCCATAACGTCCATAGTCATTTCAACTTGCTTTCTATTAACCATTTCGCTGTGGTCAGTACTAAAAAATGGCTTAATCGAGCCAAATGCAAGTGAGTGAATCAGCACTCTCAACACATTGTTTCCATCTGTTTCACTATGAATTTGCTTGATTTCATTAATGACTTCCATTCTCACTTTGTCATCTGCAGCATTTGCATTAAAAAATTTTGCCTTAACGCCCATTGCGAGCAATTCTTGACGAAAATCCTCAGTTTTTTGCCTGTTTGAGCCCATATCAAGATGCACACCATAGATGTTGTATCCTATTGATGCAAGCTCTTTAGCACAAGCTCTGCCAAATCCACTTGAAACACCAAGAATTAATGCGTATAAGTTTCTGCTTTCCATAATACCTCAAAAAATAACAAATGCAACAAATTTTCAATTTTTTTTTAATTAATTTGATATATACATTTTAATCAAAAAATTATTTTAAATAGTGGAAAAATTAATTGAATTTGTTAATTAGCGGAAAAAAAAATGTAAATTACATATATTCTATTGATAAATTTCTTTTATTATTTCAAATATTTTTCGTAAGTTGCATAGCTTTTTATAGCAAAAATTAAAATAATTGTAGATGTTAATTTCAACATCATATTTTTCAACTATATCAAAATTTTTTTTTCGGAGGAATTTTTAATGTCAGAAACTCCAAATGTAGAGCAAACTACAAATATTTCACACCCCTTAAGTGGTTTAACCAAAATCTCTTATGCGGCTGACAATCCTGACAAAATTGTACAATTAATTGATAGCGGTTTTCCTAATCTTGAACTTGATGATGATTCGTTTACGAAAATTTTCGAAAATTCGATCAAACTTGTAAAAGAAGATGAACTCGTTCATGGTAAAATCGTAAGTTTAACTAAAGACGAAGTGCTTGTTGATATCGGTTTCAAATCTCTTGGCGTTGTTCCAAGAGCAGAATTACTTAATGCTGAAACTTATCAAATTGGCGATGAAATTGACGTTTTCATCGAAAAAATGGAAGATGCAAGTGGCAAACTTATCCTTTCTCGCCGCAGAGCAGATTTCATGAGAATTTGGGAAGATATTTTGGCATTACACGACAAGCAGGAAATTACCCGCGTTAAAATTCTCCGTAGAATTAAAGGTGGTATGGTTGTTGACCTTCTTGGTATTGAAGCATTCTTGCCTGGCTCACAAATTGATGTGCGTCCGGTTCGTGATTTTGATGCTTGGGTTGCAAAAACAATCGACGTTCGCGTTGTTAAAGTAAATCATCCAAGTGAAAACGTTGTGGTTTCTCACAAAGTTCTTCTTGAAGAACAACTTTCTGAACAAAGAACTGCTATCATGTCCAAACTTGAAAAAGGTCTTGTTCTTGAAGGAACAGTTAAAGCAATTTCCGACTTCGGTGTATTCGTTGATCTTGGTGGTGTGGACGGATTGGTTCACATTACAGATTTATCATGGGGAAGAGTTACTCATCCATCAGAAATCGTTCAGCTTGACCAAGTTTGCAAAGTTGTTGTTCTTGATTTCGATGAAGACAAAAAACGTATTTCATTGGGTATGAAACAACTTACTCCACAT
>JANJUO010000592.1 GCA_024710535.1 bacterium | reverse complement strand
TACTCAGCCGAATAAAAAAATACTATATCTGCCAATTTGCATATTTGATAATAATTTGATTAATTAAAATCAATAATATTCCTTAAAATTTCTATTGAATTTTAATTGATTTTCAAATTAACAATATTAGAAATCTGATTTAAAGAATAATTTATATTAATAATGAAATCAAAAAAAATAAAAAAGGCTAAGTAGTTAGCAAAGTTTGCTAGAATTAGTAATTTTTTTTAATGCGGCTGAGTAGCAATAATAATTCTTTGCTATTTTATTCGTTATATATATTTGAATGTGAAAAAATATGATTTTTAAAAGAGGATTTTATGATTGATATTCGTGAACTAAACGAAAAAATTCAAATTGAAAGTGCTTTTGTGGATTTGCTAATGATGGAAATCGGCAAAGTGATCGTTGGGCAAAAGTATATGATTGAAAGATTACTTATTGCTTTGCTTTCAAACGGTCATATTTTGCTTGAAGGTGTTCCAGGTCTTGCAAAAACACTTGCTATCAACACACTTGCTTCATCAATCGATGCCAAATTTTCAAGAATTCAATTTACTCCGGACTTGCTTCCTGCAGATTTGACAGGTACAATGATTTATAATCAACGTCAGGAAGAATTTACCATTAGAAAAGGTCCAATTTTTGCAAATTTCGTTCTTGCAGATGAAATAAATCGTGCTCCTGCAAAGGTGCAAAGTGCACTTTTGGAAGCGATGCAAGAGCGCCAAATCACTATTGGCGATCATACTTACAAACTTGAAGAGCCATTTTTAGTACTTGCTACGCAAAATCCTATTGAGCAAGAAGGTACTTATCCGCTTCCTGAAGCACAGGTGGACCGTTTTATGCTCAAAGTTAAAATAACTTATCCTACTCGCGATGACGAACGTGCAATTTTACGCGAGAACATTGCTAAAGAATTTCCACATGCAAGCCCAGTAGTGAATCCAAAAGATATTCTCAGAGCAAGACAAGTTGTGAAAGAAGTATATATGGATGAAAAAATTGAGCAATATATTCTTGATATTGTATTTGCAACTCGTTATCCTGTTGATTACGGGCTTGGAAAATTATCGCAATTAATTAGTTTTGGTGCATCGCCTCGTGGAACAATCAGTCTTGCAATGGCGGCAAAAGCGTATGCCTTTATCAAACGTAGAGGTTATGTGATTCCAGAGGATATTAGAGCAGTTTGTATGGATATTTTGCGTCATAGAATTGGTGTAACTTACGAAGCAGAAGCAGAAAACGTTACAAGCGAAGACATAATTAATGAAATTTTGAATTCAGTAGAAGTACCTTAATCGGCTATGGAAACTTCAGAATTAATAAAAAAAGTTAGAAAAATCGAAATCCGTACACGCGGACTTTCCAAGCATATATTTTCCGGTGAATACCATAGTGCATTCAAAGGAAGAGGTATGGCTTTCAGCGAAGTGCGTGAATATCAGGTGGGCGATGACATTCGTTCTATCGATTGGAACGTAACAGCAAGATATAACGAGCCATTTGTTAAGATTTTTGAAGAAGAACGTGAATTGACCGTTATTTTGCTCGTTGATGTTAGCGGCTCTGAAAATTTTGGCACACGTACGCAGTTCAAAAAAGAATTGATAACAGAATTATGCTCTGTTTTGGCATTTTCGGCTATGCAAAATAATGATAAAATCGGTATAATTTTCTTTACTGACAAAGTTGAGAAATTTATACCACCGAAAAAAGGCAAATCTCATGTTTTGAGAATTATCAGAGAGTTGTTGGAATTTGAGCCAAAAGGAACTGGTACAAATATCGAAGAAGCTCTCAAATTTCTTAGCAATGTAATCAAAAAGCGAAGTATAGTTTTTTTGATGTCGGATTTTATTGATGAAAATAATTTTGAGAAACCGCTATTAATTTTATCAAAAAAACACGATACTGTTGCAATGCAATTCATTGATAAAGCTGAAGAAGAATTGCCAAGAATGAGTATGGTTCGAGTTGTTGATGCTGAAACAGGCAAAATTATGTGGATTGATTCCACAAAGAAATATGTACGTGAAGCATACAGAAATTGGTGGGAATCGAAGCAGAAAAATCTCACAACTATGTTAACAAGATGTAATGTTGATTTGGTTCAAATAAGAACAGATCAAAATTACGTTATTCCATTAAGAAACTTCTTTTTGAAAAGGGAAGTCAGAAGATAATAAATTTTTATTAGGGTTGGGTTATGTTTGCAAAAAATCAGATTTTTTTAGGTTTAGGCATTATTGCTGTTTTGGCAATTAGTTTTCAAATATTGCAAATTGATTTTTCGAAAATCTCTTATAAAAGCAATACTATTAGCGCCCCAGAATTTTCTAAAGATCGGCAATATTGGGAATGGGAAAGACTTCGCGACCCAAAAACAGGATTAGTACCAAAAAATATTCGCTCTCTTGAGAATAATTTTGTAAATAATATGTATGGCTCTTATAAATTTTTGAAAACAAAGAATGATTTTTTGCAAAGTAACAAATGGCAAAGAAGAGGTCCTTGGGAAGTTGGTGGCAGAACGCGTGCTCTTGGAATAGACATCCGCAATGAAGATATAATCCTTGCAGGAGGCATTTCAGGTGGTATGTGGCGATCTACCGACAATGGAAAAACTTGGGATAAAACTACTCTTCCGCATCAACTACATTCAATAAGTTGCCTTGTTCAAGACACACGCGATGGCAAACAAGATATATGGTATGCAGGAACAGGCGAATTATACGGAAATTCTGCAGATATAACAGGGGACGGAATTTTCAAATCAACAAATAATGGTTTGAGCTGGGAATTGATGCCATCAACAAGCACAAACAAACCAAATACTTTCGATAATAATTTTGACTATGTTGTAAATATTATTGTTAATACTTCTGCTCCAATTGATAAAGATGAAATATATGTTGCCACTGGATATAGCGGCATTTATAGATCGGTTGACGCCGGCACAAGTTGGATGAAAGTATTGGGTGGAGCCAGATACGCAAATCTTTGGTCAGATATTGCAATCACTTCAACCGGTATATTTTATGCAACATTGAGTTCGGAATCTAACCCTACTCAAAATCCGGTTCAAGGAATTTTCCGTTCGGAAGATGGTGAAAATTGGACAAAAATTAATAACGAAAATTTTCCAAAAAAATATAATCGAATTGTTATTGGTATTGCACCTTCTGATGAAAATCTTGTATATTTCATTGGTGAAACTCCCGGCTCCGGTCTATTGACTTTGAATTCACGTGGAGATAGTTTGTATCATAGTTTTTGGAAATATACATATCTTGGTGGCGATGGAAGTGGTGAGAATGGAACCTGGGAAGATCGCAGTCATAATCTTCCAAATACTGCAGAAGTTAAGGGCAGAATGAATTCACAATGGGGTTATGATTTGGTTGTGAGAGTAAAACCGGACGATCCAAATGTGGTTTTTATAGGTGCGGTTGCGATGTATCGCTCAAATGATGGATTTAAAACAAATAATTTCACAATAATTGGTGGGATTTGTCCATTTAATGACTGTGATTATACTTGGCGTTATCCAAATCATCACGCCGATTTGCATCATATAGTTTTCTCAAGAAATAATTCAAATATTTTATATACTGGCTCCGATGGCGGCGTTCATAAAACTGATGATTGTATGGCGGATATTCAGAATTGGATTTCTTTGAATAATGGGTATTTCACAACTCAATTTTATGCTCTTGCAATTGATCATCAAGATACAAAAAATGAAATGGTTATAGGTGGTCTTCAGGATAATGGAACTTTGCTATCTTTGAAAAATGAAATGCTAAAAGAATGGAATAATCCAACTCGTGGAGATGGATTTTTCTGTCAAATTCCAAATGGCGGCTCTTATGTAATTTCTTCGCAAAACTCAACTCCACAGCCAAAAATCAGTATTTGGAGAACCATTTTGAATGATGATGGCACCAATCTTATTCAAACAAGAATCGATCCAATTGGTGGCAAAGATTTTATTTGGAATACACCGTTTGTTCTTGATCCAAATGAAACAAATAGAATGTATCTTGCTGGTGGCAAAATGGTATGGCGAAATAATGATATTATGCAAATTCCTTTGATAAATTCCAAAGATTCTACCTCAATTAATTGGGATAGTTTGAATCACACTCGAATTGATTACATTGTTGAAGATACCAGAAGTGAGCATATTTCTGCAATTCAAGTTTCTACTAAACCTGCAAATGTTCTATATTATGGAACTACTCGCGGCAGACTGTATAGAATTGATAATGCTCATACCGGAAACCCTAAACCTATTGAAATTACAGGCAAATATTTCCCAAAAGCATCATATATCGGCTCTATTGCTATCGATCCCGATGATGCTTCGAATGTTACTGTTTCATTCACAAATTATGGAATTGTAAGTATTTTTAATTCAACAAATTCAGGTGAATCTTGGAATGCAATTTCAGGAAATTTAGAAGAAAAACCTGATGGCTCTGGAATTGGACCGGGCGTGAAATGGATTGAAATTCTCAAAGTTCAAGATAAAAAAGTATATTATGCTGGTACTACTGCAGGACTTTTTTCAACGGCATTTATCAATGGCGAAAGTACTGTTTGGCGTCAAGAAGGTCCAACAACAATCGGCAATGTTCCTGTTGATATGATAGACGCAAGGCATGAAGATGGTTATGTTGTGGTGGGAACTCACGGTGCCGGAATTTTTCAGGCATTTATAAATGAATTGCCAATTTTACCTGAAAAAACTTCATTAATTTCTCCAATCAATCTAAGCAAAAATATCAAAGATAAAGTAAATTTGGTTTGGAATGCAAATGAAACTGCCGGAGTTTACGAAATTCAGATTTCAACAGATCCTGAATTTAAGACTATCGACACAACAATTGGTGGCTTGAAAAATACAACTTTTGAAATTGGTGCTCTAAAGCAAGGTTTTGTGAAATATTATTGGCGAGTTCGTGCAGTAAATGATGGCGGATATAGCGATTTCTCAGAAGTATGGTCGTTCACAACGGCAATTGCACCTCCAAATTTGATTTACCCATCAAATGGCTTAAATAATGTTTCGATAAATGCAGAACTTATTTGGGATGCTGTTGAGAAGGCAGAGAAATACAGATTGCAGGTTTCATCTGGCGTTGGATATAATGTGATTATTCTTGATACTATAATTCAAGATACTTCATTCAAATTGCTTAATTTGCAAGCAAATCGCAGACATAATTTCAGGGTAACATCTTATTTTGATAATGTTGAAAGTGTTTATTCGCTATCTAATTATTTCATTACTGAAAACCCTGGCTCTATTGAAAAAGGCAAGCCAAATAATTTATTTATGAATTGCTATCCAAATCCAATTAAGTCTAATGCAAATATTAATTTCAATATCAATTCCGGAAATGTGATGATTGAATTAATTGATGCCTCAAGCGGTAGAATTGTATCGAGATTGCTTAATGAATATAGACAGGACGGCTTTTATATTTTGGAATTGAATGCCGAAAAATATGCAACTGGCGCATATTTGCTTAGAATTATCAATAATGGCAATACATTAATCAAATCTGTTAGTATTGTAAAATAATGAAAGATATGATGAAAATAATTTTTAAATATAGTTTGATAATAATTTTATTTTTTGCAATCAGCAACAATATTTCTGCCCAAGATGTTGAGGCAAATGCAACAATTGATACAAATAATGTAAAAATTGGCGAGCAGATAAAATTAAAACTTTCTGTGAAACTCGATCCGAAAATTAAATTAAATTGGGCAAATATTCCAAGCGATTCTATTGGTAAAATTGAAATAATTTCTGTATCCAAAATTGATACAGTTAAAGATTCGCTTTTTACTTACTACAATCAAGAATTAGTGGTAACCAGTTTTGATAGTGGCTCATATCAAATTCCTGAATTTAATTTTCTCTACGAAAAGAGTGGATTCGATTTGCCTTATCCCGTTTCTACCAATCCATTATGGCTGAATTTTGCAACTGTGGCGGTGGATACTACTGCTGAAATTAAAGATATAAAGGGACCGATTGATGCTCCTTGGACATTTGATGAAGTTCTGCCATACATCTTGATAATTCTCGGCTTAATCGTTTTGATATACATTGGAATTCGATTATATCAAAAATATAAAACACGTGTGGTTGTAGTTGAAAAGCAACGCGTCAAACCAAGCGAACCGGCTCATATTATTGCATTAAGAGAATTGCGACGAGTGGAATCGCAAAGAATTTGGACGCAAGGCAAATTCAAGGAATATCATTCGGAAATTTCAGAAATTGTTCGTACTTATATCGAACATAGATTTGATATTATCGCTCTTGAAATGACAACTCAGGAAATTGTAGAAAAATTCAATCAAATTGATATTTCCGATACTGCAAGATTGAATTTAAAGAAAATGCTTGAATTATCCGATTTGGCAAAATTTGCAAAATACGAGCCAATTGCAACAGAAAATGAGCAATGCGTTCTATTTGCGATAGAGTTTGTGAATCAAACTGCCTTATTTGCTGATAATAATGACAATACAACTACCAACGTTAAAAAGGAGGATTTTTAATGATTGGAGAAAGATATATATTTGCAAATCCAGATTATTTTTATTTGTTGATTTTGATTCCATTTTTTATAATTTGGTATATTTGGCGACAAAAAACAAGAACTATTACATTCAAAGTATCATCTATTGCGGCATTTAAAAATGTTAAGCCATCGTTGCGACTTTACTTACGACATTCACTATTTGTTTTACGTCTTTTGGCTTATGCTTCGATTGTTGTTGCACTTGCACGTCCTCAAACAAGTTCCAGCAAGGAAACCGTTAATACCGAAGGAATTGATATTGTTTTGGCAATTGACGTTTCTACCTCGATGCTTGCAGAAGATTTGAAGCCAAATAGAATTGAAGCCGCAAAGAAATATGCTCTTCAATTTATCGAAAATCGTATTAATGATAGAATGGGATTGGTGGTTTTTTCAGGCGAGAGTTTTACCCAATGTCCTGTAACAATCGACCATACAGTTTTGAAAAGTATGTTCAAATCTATTCAATCTGGTATGATCGAAGATGGTACGGCAATCGGTATGGGGCTTGCTACTGCAGTTACAAGACTCAAAGATAGCAAAGCAAAAAGCAAAGTAATCATCCTTCTCACAGATGGCGTAAACAATATGGGATTCGTAGCTCCGGCAACTGCCGCAGACATTGCGAAAACTTATAACATTCGTGTTTATACTATTGGCGTTGGAACAAAAGGTATGGCACCATATCCATTTGATACTCCATTTGGCAAGCAATACAGAAATGTAGAAGTCCAGATTGATGAAGAAATTTTGAAGGAAATTTCCAAAAAAACTAATGGAAAATATTTCCGTGCAACGAATAATAAGTCATTGGAAGATATATATAATGAAATCAATAAATTAGAAACTACAAAAGTTGATATTGCTGTATTCTCTAAAAAAACTGACCATTTTAGAATTTTTGCACTATTGGCTCTTGGTTTGTTTCTATTTGAAATTCTATTAAGATATATTGCTTTCAAAACATTACCGTAATTTCTATATTTGAAATCATAAAAAAAGTTTGTAATCAATCAATGAATACAAACTTTTTTTTTAAATTCTATGATGAGATAAGAGTAATCCAAACTGGCAACAATACTATAAAAATCAAAATCACTGTCATTTGAATGTAGTAGTTTGCTATAAACAATCCTATCAATATCAATAGTTCATCTGAAATATTAGATTCTACTCGCCCGCTAAACGAACCGCCGTGAAAATTAATTTCTGTGCCTCTCAAATCTGTAATTTGCCATTTTGAATTCCATAAATTGCTGTATTTCCAATGATAAGTTTTTCCGTTAACCGTAATTTCTGCTTTATTCATCCAATTATTATATTTGATTTTCCCAATTACCAAATTTGTTTGATTATCGATTATATCTGTATTTTTATCGATAAATCCGTAAGGAATAAATGTAAATTCCTTATTATTGAGTTTGGCTTTGGTTGATTTCGAAAATATATTATCCTGAATAAAGCCAATTTCAATTGCATTATCAAAAATTCTATAAATTTTCGAAAATATTCCCTTTTCCCATCTTAAAATTGATTTCATTTCAAATCCAAAATCTTTCAAAATCGAAATATAAAGAAATAATTTGTTTTGGCAAAGTTATTCATAATGGCGAGATAACAATATTAGCAATTTATTTTGTTCAGTCAGTAGTTAAAAGCGATAGCAACAAATAATATTATTCAAAAAAAACGGAATGTGGTTGAGAAAAGACAGACTATAGCAATTTGCTATTAATTAATAGAGTTCGCACAATAAATTACAAGTCAGCACAGCAATTATCTATTTTTTTAATAATTTTTTTAGAATTTTCTTCTTTTTGATTAATGAAATTTTTGCATTTGTAATCATTAGTTGCAATTTTTCAGAAAATTTTATTGGAAATAGATTCTCTTTGATATAGACTGTATCGCTTTTGTCTTTATACCAAATTTTGTAATTGTTTTTGTTTATCCAATTATTAATTTCGATGATATTTGGATTTGTGTAGTATTTTCCGTGCGTTTCGATGGATAAAATATTGGGGCGACTTATCATATTTTTCAAAACATACCATTCTGCTCCTTCAATATCAATGCTAATTAAATCGAAATCTCCATTATCAATTTCCGAAAATAAAATAGATTTAGCAACAAAAGAATTCGATTTTGATTTTTGATAATTATCATTAATCAAAGCCGGACTTGAAGATAAATCGCTAATAAAAGTAGATGATTCGCTTTTGCATAATTCAACTGTTCCATTAAAATCGAATACGGCAGCTTCAACTACAGAAACATTTTTGAATTTAGAAAAAAGATTATTGATTTGCTTGATACAATCAGGATCGGCTTCAACAAGGGTAGCAGGAATTTGCTCATGAATAAATCCCAAAACATTCGAAAATTCGGGCTTATACACACCAATTTCACAAATATTTTTGGGCTTATATCCTTTTTGATTTATTTTCGTGTAGAATAATCTATCTGATTGTGCCATATTTTTCCTTAAAAAAAGAAAGGTTGACACTATTTGTATCAACCTTTTAAAAATTCACTTACACTTTCTCAACATCAACTTCAAACTGCTTTCCTTCCAATGTGATTCGGAATTTTGTATGAACGCTGTTTAGAGTTTCTGCTGGTTTTGGCTCTTCAACTTTTGGAGGAGCAGGAGCTGGTTTTGGCTCTTCTTTTTTCTCGTCTGATAATTTACGAACATTTACTTTGGCGTCTCCTTTCAAGAAAAGAATGCCTTTCTGTTCGCTTGATGCAGCAATAAATAAATTATCATCATTGACTGGAAGATTTTCATTTTTAAGAACTTCAGTCCAATGCTTCAATCCTTTTTTCGGGTCGCGGTCAGAAATATCGAGTGGATTTTCTTTGGTTGGAGGCAATTTCAGTTGTTCTGATGCAATTCTTACTATTTCAGGATCCGGTGCAACAGGTGTTTTGCCGAAATATCCAAGCACCATCTTGCCATAACCGTCAGCAATTTGCTTCCAAGGTCCTTGCATAACATTATTAAATGCCTGTTGGAAATAGAATTGTGAAACTGGTGTTACAGAAGTTCCGA
This sequence comes from bacterium, assembly GCA_024710535.1. GTDB lineage: Bacteria > Bacteroidota > Ignavibacteria > Kapaibacteriales > UBA2268 > JANJUO01. Next base: position 1,260 of record JANJUO010000592.1, on the reverse strand, counting down.
ATCCACCTTTGGTAACCACTTCTCGCATTTCTTTGATTACTTGTGGGAATTTGTCCAAAATTTTATAATCACGCATCATTTGAGTATTTGCCGTAAGCGCACCGCCCGGCATAGGAGAAAATGGAATCATCGGTGATACTTGAGTTGCTTCTGGAGGAATAAAATAATCTTTCAAAGTATCAACAAAAACTTCTTCATATTCACGTAATTTTTCAATATCCAAGCCCAAATCGAATGGTTTACCCTTCAAAGCGTGAAGCATAATAATTATGTCCGGTTGGGAAGTTCCACCCGAAACAGGGGCGCAAGCAAGGTCTATACCATCAGCACCTGCTTCGAGTGCCGCAAGATAGCAAGCCACCGAAACACCTGCAGTTTCATGAGTATGCAAGCGAATATGAGTGCCGTCAGGAAGCATTTTTCTTGCCATTTTGATGGTTTCATAAACTTTTTGCGGACTTGCAGTTCCGCTTGCATCTTTGAAGCAAACACTATGATAAGGAATGCCCGAATCCAAAATATTGCGAAGTGTTTTTTCGTAAAATGGAACATCATGGGCGCCACTACAGCCCGGAGGCAATTCCATCAATGTAACTACAACTTCGTGCTTCAATCCATATTTAACAATACATTCGGCGCTGAATTGCAAATTCTGCACATCATTCAAAGCGTCAAAATTACGTATAGTAGTTGTGCCATGCTTGGAGAATGTTTTGGCATGTAAATCAACTACTTCTCTTGAACCGGTATCCAAAGCAACAGTATTAATTCCGCGTGAAAGTGTTTGTAGATTTGCGTCAGGTCCGGTTACTTTTCTGAATGTATCCATCATTTCGAATGGATTTTCATTCAAGTAGAATAAAGGTGCTTGAAATCTTGCACCGCCACCAAATTCAAAATGTCTAAATCCAACATGTACAGCCGCTTCCAAAGCTGGTAAAAAGTCCTTCATCAAAACTCTGCCACCAAAAACCGATTGGAATCCATCTCTGAAAGATGTATCCATAACATCAATAAATTTTTTCTTTTCCATATTTAAATCCTCAGATTTATATTTAATAATTACTTAACTTTTTGTAAAATCAAGCATTACAAAATTAACAACATTTTACCATAATTCAACAATAAAAAATTATGAATGTAACTTAAGGGATTCGAATATTCGATTTTTTACAGTGAATAAATGTAAATGCAACTAAGCAGTAGGATTAGTTGCTAGAAATGGGTTTGTGATAAATCCAAACCCTGCATCGGATTATA
>JANJUO010000577.1 GCA_024710535.1 bacterium | reverse complement strand
ATATATAAATTAAAAAAAATATTCATCAAAGTTCTACGTTTTTCCATTTAAGTTGAATTTTTTTAAGGAATAATTCTATGAATCATAATAATTTTTCTAATGAGAATGAATTTGATAGAAGAAATAGGCTTTTAGCTATTCAAAATAGGTTGAATGATTTTTCAACTGAATTAAATCTTCAAACTGATTTAGTAAATTGGGCTTCGACTGCGTTTTCAAATTATGAAACAATCAGTGACGAGCATAGATCAGCAAAATCGAATGTGAAATTTTCAAATACTCAACTTAGAATTGCAAATTCAAAGTTATTGAAAAGTTATCAGAAGTGTAAAAATATGCTAAGAGCCTATTTTTTGAATGATAATAAGAAAATTGTACTTGGAATTGATGGCGCAACTCCTCAAAAGCATAACGACCTTGTTTCTGCGGCAGAAATTATGATTAAAGGGGTGAATGATTTGCAATCTCAGGGTTATGATAATATTTTGCAAGATGTTTTCAAAGTTGAACTGCAAAATGCTTTGGCGGAATGTGTTGAAAAATTTTACAAAATTGGCATAGCTGAAGAGCAATATCTTGAAATTAGGAAAAATTATTTCGAGCATTTCAAAAATGATACCAATAGTCTTCGCATAATCTATAATATTGCAATTTCGCATTGGGATAGAACTTATCCAGATTTGGTATTGATCGGCTTTGCTTTTGATGAAAATAAACGTGGACGTAAGAAAAAAAGGTCAAAAAAAGAGGATTTGCCAGTAGATTGATTAAAATCAGACAAGAATATATAAACAAATTTTTAACTCGTAACCAAGCCCCAACTTGGTTATGGTAAACGTATGGAATGGCAAACTAAGCAGGGGCTTAGTTACCAGAAAAAAAAATCGTCAGTTGTAACAACTGACGAAACTATTAAAATATTTATGAAAACAATTTGTTATCACACATTCTTGTCTGAAAATTTCGAATAATTAACATCCACCAACAACACGTTTTGGCTTGGAATTTGGATCAACTTTGTTTTGTAATTTTGCTTTTGCAATCAATTCAGGAATTTTCACAACTGCTTTCTTCCTGAATCTGAAACTATCGTGAGAAATTTTTGCCGAACTTAGCGAATCAAAATTGATAATATCACTCTTGAATCTGGATAATCCACCAGCTAAAATCTTAACATTTGGTACATCAATTTGCTCAGTGATAAAAGCGGCTTTTTTGGCATCAGATTCATTTTCTGCAATAATAATATGCTCAACATCTTTGAGTTTTAGTTTCATTTGAGTATCTTTATCAAAAAGATTTTCAAAACTTGTATTTATTGAATTTGGAAGATTGAATTTGTTGTATGATGCGGTATCTCTAACATCAATCAGCAACATATTTTCATCTTCATCGATCAATCTGAATGCTAACTCTTCGGAATCAATTTCATCAAAAGATAGATTATTAATCATTGCAGAATCATTTGATTTTTCTAAAATATTGTCTTTCTTAAGAGGCATAAATATGGTTAAAATAGCCAAAAACAATGCAACATTACTAAGCAAAACATAGTTTTTCAAATCAAGAATTTTCTTTTGTGGCTTTCCATTTATCTTATTTTCAATTATTGAAACTGCCCAAAATGCGGCAATTGCAACAAAAGTTAATAGAAATGAAAAAATTCCCATTGGCATATTCAGGGAATCGAATGCCTGAACATTTCCCCAATTTTCTGCTTTGTATAATTCTTCAAACATTGGGTATCCTTCTGCAAAAATCAATACTCCAAGGAATGAACCAAATATAAACCACATTGCATCTATTTTGCCGATTGCGGCGGCGCATACACTTGTTCCCGGACAGAATCCGCCAATCACAAAGCCAAGCCCCATTATACCGCCACCTACCAATGCCGAATATAAAAATGTTGGATTAATATAAACATAACTCATATCAATCCAGCCTAAATAACCGAAGAAAACCAAGCCAATCATAGCTGTTACTCCGGCAGTGAAAAATACTCTTAAAACCGTAAAATCATATCCATAAAACAAGCCAACCAATTTTTTTGATGTAGAGAATCCAGCTTGTTCAAGAATGAAACCAAATGCGATACCGATTATGAATGCAACTAAAAAATTGAGTTCATTACTAATTATATCAGGAACTAAGGGTGCCATATCAATTTCTCCTCATTAAATCCAAAGTTTTCTAAAAAAGTATGCAAAAATGTATGCACCACCAAAAATTGCCATCATAGTAATAAGTCCTCCAGTGGACATAACCGCCATACCACTCAAAGCCGATCCACTTGTGCATCCTCTGCCCAATTGCGAGCCAAGTCCAAAGAGTAGTCCACCAATAATTGCCCCAACAATTCTGATTCTGCTTGTGATTTTGGGAGAATGTTCTAAAGTGAATTTCAATCTATTTGATATCAATCCCGAAACAAACGCACCAATTACCACACCAATCACTTCGAAAACGAGCCAATTTTTGAGCGGTCCTTCTTGATGCTCTTTGTTGTATTCTTTATAGAAAGTTGAACTGTTTGTGTGATTTGGAGCAACAGAATTAGCTGTTGCAACCACGCCGCTCTTTACTGCACCACTTGCACCGAGACCTCTACCGGTAATAAAAATGGTTGCCAAAAGTAATAAGCCCAAGAGAAATCCCGCTAAATAGGGATTCATATAATCTGCTGGTTTCATTGGATAGACTCCGTTTTAATTTCATTATTTCTAACTTCAATAACTTCAACTTCATCAACTTCCAATTCTTCATAGCCGGTAATCATGGCATTCAAATTAGAAGTAATCGTATGACCTGTTGTGATGAGATAAAGATGCGTAATTACAAATGATACAAGTATAAAAGCACCTGCCGTATGGAAAATTGCAATTGATTCTAATGAATCGATATTCAAACCTGTGATACCGGATTTTGACGGGTATCTATAAAACATAAAAAGCAAACCTGATAGAACCATTACCGGAATCACCAATAATTTCAATCCAAGATAAACTAATTTTTGGATTGGATTCAATTTGCTTAGAACAGTTTTCTTTGTTGGATGTGGAGCATTTTGGAAAATACCTGTAATATAATATCTTGCTTGAGCAATTATATTTTCCGAAGTTGGCATATATTGTCTCCATTCGCCTGTGGACAAGTGCCAGAAAATTGCAAATGCAATCAAAATGATAAATGCAAAAGCGGCAATATTATGGTATTGAACTGCATTATAATAACCAAAAAATCTAAAAGAACCATGGATTTCAAATCCGGTCAGCATCAAAAAGAAAATCAAAAATGCTTGCATCCAATGCCAAAATCTCTCGAATGCCCGATAAATATAAACTTGCTTAAGCATTGCTATCTCCTGTTTTAATTATTTTTGTTGCATATAAAACTCTAATCAATAAATGAGCAAAAACACCTGCAAAAGTGAGCAAGATTGTCCAGATACCAGCAGTTTCAATCAATGGATTGCTATCTCTGCCTATCATATAGAATCCTTTTACATTTGCCAATCTGCTATCAGTTCTATTATGACATTCTTCGCACTGAACGGCATTTTCTTTTTTTGAAACCATGTGATTGATAGGCAAATTCATCTCTGTATTAACAAATGATACATTTCCACTAAAAGGAAGTCCAACATTTGCCATACCTTTTTCGGAAGCAACAATCCAGTCGAAATCTTTCCATAAAGCACCTTCGCCTTTGTTGTCGGCATACAATTTTGGCTGAATCAGCATCTTGTTAATTGGGTCGAATGGCTGAACGGCTCTATGAACTTTATTTGGAATAATTTTGGAATTATTGTCTTGATAATTACCATACAATTCATTCAAAATTACAGGATTATTTGTATCCTTTACTATGTCACCCAATAAATAATGATTTGCTGTACCATTAAAAAATGTATATTCCGGCTTGAGTTTCTTGCCCCAATGGAATGTGCCTTTTATTGATAAATATGTATGATTTCCATCTTTATCATCAACTTCGTAAGGCTGACCATCTTTCAGTTTTCCGGCAGAAGACCAATCCCAATGTGTTTTTGTTGCATTCACTTTTGCATATTCTGGAATATGACAAGTTTGGCAAGCAACTTTATTCCCATGATTATTGATAATATCATCTTTATGTGGCATACTTGAATGGCAATCTTCACAATTAACTCTATCGCGATTCATTGAAGAAAGTGTATAGAGTTTGCCACTAATATTATGATGCTCAGTTTTATGGCAATCAATACATTCAAGATTTGCTCCATCTACAGCCATGTGAACATCAATATCTTTCGTTGGGGCAAACATTGATTTATCTAAATCACCATGCTTAACATTATTGCCACCACCACCAAAGAAGTGACAAACACCACAATTACTACGTTTTGGCTTACCGATGTGAGTAGCGATATTACGAAAATCGAGCGTAGGCACCGGCGCACCACCTTTTTCGGCGGCTTTTGCGTAAGTTTCTGTATTATCATGACAAACCATACAGTCGATATTATTTTCGGCATTTGCCTCGAAATTATCTCCCATGCCATAACCGATATGGCATTTGGCGCAACTTTTGTCATTACCTTCGGTACCAATGCAGAAATTATTCAGAGCATTTTTTTTGCCTAAATAAACAACACCTCTTCCTTTGATATACTCTTCGCGTTCCCAATTCCAGTGATTGGAATTCATTACCTCTTTTCCGCGTTCGGTATGGCAAGATAAACATGCTTCGGTAACTTTTTGCGGCTCGGAGAAATTCTGGTTAAGAATTGCAAATTTTGAGTGATCAACGGATTTTCTGTCATCCTTTTTGAACTTATCTCTAAGAATGGCAAGCTCTGGTTTTTCATGATGTTTGGGTATGAATTCGATATACATTAACGCTAATGCAACACCCAAAAAAGCAAGAATTAAAAAAATCTTTTTCATTGTTCATTAAAAATATGTTTATAATTAGTTGTTTTTTCTTTTATTGACTCTTTGATTTGATTACAATTTGTATGCCCGGAATACACTTTGCAGGAGGTGCAGTCTTGGTTGGAACAAATTGAATCTTGTTTAGTTATTGTCCAGCAAGGAATATTAAAATTACTAAAAGCATCACAATTATTCCTGACTTCTTCAGAACAATTTGTGATTGCCCAGCAAGGTATCATTGAATACATTGTTCTGATAGATTCTATCGAAAATTTGGCTTCAGTGATTAGTTTTCTAATACATTTTAGTCTATCTATATCATTTAGAGAATATAATCTATGCTTTGAATCTTTTTTGAATGGTATAATCAATCCTTTATTTTCATACAATCTAAGAGTTTGCACAGATATATCAAACATTTCTGCAACTACTCCTATAGGTAGCATTGGTTTACTTTTATCTATGTTTTCGCTCATCTTCTCAAATCCACATTCTTAATCGAATGTATATTTTAAATTATAACATAACTATATTCAAAATTATAGATATTTTCAATCATATACAAATTAATTTTTTGCTAACTTTATATTTTTCAATGATTAGCGTCAACTTATTCAATTTTTAGCCATATATTGTATTTATTGTAAGGCATATATTTAATATATTGAAATATAAGCAATTAATGCAAGAGTAAACCAATTTTCAAAAAAAATATTAACATTTTCAAAAAAAATTAATTGAATAATTAAAAATAAAGTATTAAATTGTATTTTTTTATGGTTTAATTTTAGATAATAAAAAATGGCTGAAAAAATTAAAGTACTCATTGTTGATGATCAACCTTTAGTTCTGGATATTTTATCCAAGGGAATTGCCAAAGACCCAGGAATTGAAGTGGTTGGTACTGCCACAG
>JANJUO010000573.1 GCA_024710535.1 bacterium | reverse complement strand
CCCGCCATCGGCATCACGGTAATCGGCCAGCCAATACCGCCCGCCGCAACCGGCAGGCTGGCTGCGTAGCCTTCAGCCACGAGGATTTCCACCAGGCGTTTGGCGAGATCGTCGGCAGCCCAGTACGCGGCATTGATGCGTATGCTGTGACGGCCTCGCATCATGGGCTGATCGAGCACCTGGATCACTTCCAGCGCGGCGAGCACGTCGGCGGCGTTGCCGGACAGCAACACGGCGTTGCGGGCCGGATCCTCTTTCAGGTCTATCTTGTTGCCAAACAGGGTCTTGACCCAATTGGCAACGTCGGGGTTGCGCACGGCCTGCAGTTCGACCAGTTGGAAAATCGGGCGCAGCGAGGTGGGGGTTTGCGGCAGGGCGCGGCCGCGCGATATCTCGGGGCTGTAGCCGACCTTGGCGCTGTCGGGGACGACACGCACCAGCCCGCCGACCTCGAACACGGCGATGCCATAGCTTTGCAGCAGCAGGCGGACGGCGTCGGCGACCTGCCCGGGCGTCTGCGGGCCGCCGGTGCGCAGGGTGACCAGGTCCTTGCGGCTCATGACCGCGGCGTCGAGGGTGACGTTCTTTTTCAGGATGGTGCCGTAGACGGCTTGCACGAAATCCGGCAAGGGCAGTTGCTCGAAGGTGAGGGTGATGTTGGCGTCCTGGGATTCCGGTGCGGTCAGCATCTGGCTCACGGGCGGCCGGCCGGCCTGCAGGCGCTCGGGCGGCGGCGGTTTCGGGGTTTCGGCGACCTGCGCGGGGGCGGCGACGGGCGCCGCGGGCGCCGCATCGGACGCGCCGGAGGCCGCGCCGCGCACGTCGAGGGGCGGCGGAATCAGGGGCGCCTCGGTGGCGCATGCGGCCAGGAGGGCCGGCAGCAGCACCATTGAAAAAAAACGGGTTGCAGAATGAAGCATTGTCGGAGAATCCTGGCGGTCAGCTTGCTTGTGGCGCATGGTATTCAGTCAAATCCCGGAACAGAGCGGAGGCTTGCGGCATGACAAGGCCACACGGCGTGGTGCGCCGGAAGCGGTCGATTCCGCCGGCGGCACCGGGCATAGTGTACCTTCCCCGCCTTCGTGGCCAATACGCACCGGGTCAGCGCTCGAAAACCCGCAACAGGCGCCGCTGCCGGTTGACCTGCACACACACGGTGTCGTCGTGGATGGCGAGGATTTCGTAATTGCCGGGCAGGCGGTCACCGACCGCCAGATGCCGTGTGGGCTGGCCTTCGATCCGGAGCAAGAGGTACCGCTCGCCGCCCCGGTGCATGGTGCCGGCGAGCGACCAGGCGGGATCGGGCTCCGGCCGCTCGCCGAAGCCGGCACTGACGCTGCCCCAGGGCATGCGTTCGGTGAACGCGTTCCAGGCGGCGGCGACGTCGGCGCGGTGCGCCTCGGGAAGCTGCCATGCGTCTGCCGCCGGGGCGGCCACGGTGTGCTCCGGCAACGGCGGCAGCCGTTGCCAGGCGAGATAGAGGGCGGCGCCGAGCAAGGCGAGGAAAACGAGCAGTCTGCCGGTGTTCATGGGCTGTCCACCGTCGCCGGGGCGCGCTCCGCCGGGGCGTCGCCGGCAGGCGGCTGGAAGAGCGCGGCAAGGGTGAATTCCACCCGTGGCGGCATGGCGCCGCCTCTTACGACCAGGCTTTCGACGCTGATGGCGCGTTCGTTTTCGGCGACGGCCTTGAGGAAGGCGGCGAGCGCGGCGGGGGCGAAATTGGCGCCAAGCCGCGCGCGCGCGCGCCACATCGTGGTGCTGCCTGCGGCGGACGGATCGAAGGGTTCTTCATGCACGCTGACGGCGAGGGTGGTGTTGGCGAGATTGGCGCCGCGCGCCGCGAGGCCGAGCCAGTCCTGGAATGCCGCCTGGGCGAGGCCAGGGCTGGGCTCGCGCCAGAGACGGCTGTCGATGCGGGCTTCGGCGGCGCGGACGGCACGAAGACGATCGGGCCAGACGGTCTCGGCGGCGACGGCCAGGGCGCGCGCGTGCCGGGCGCCGGCGGCAGAATAATCGGCACGCGCCGCGGCGACGTGCTCGTCGAGCAGCAGCAGGCCATAAATCCAGAGGATGAAGCCGACCAGCCACATTCCCCAACGCAGCCGGGGGTTGGCCCGAAGCGCCTGCCGGAATCCTTCAGGTGCGGGCATTTTTCGAAGCTGCTTCCCGGGTGGGTTCCGTCCCGGCGGGGCGGTCGGCACGTGCCGCGCCATCCTGCTTGACCGCAAGGTCGAGCGGTGCATGCGGAACAAGAACGAGACTGAGCGGCAACACGGCCGGATTGGGGCTGGAGTGCGCCTGCACCTGGTCAAAGGCGGTGACGGCCTGCAAGCTCTTGACGAGGTCGCTGGTGAGCACGGGATTCTGGAGATTCAGGACAAACTTGAGCCGGCCGTTATCGTATTCCCATTCGCGCAAGGTCGCGGTACCTGCCGGAATGAGCTGACCGACCCTTGCCATCAGCGTCAGCGCGTCCGGGTAGGGATCGAGCTTGTGAAACGCTTCGACCCGTGCCAGGCGATCGAGCGCCTCTCCGCGCACGGCAAGAAACTGCCCGGCTGCACGCTCGGACTGCTGCAAGGCCTGCCCGAGGCTGGCACGCGCCGCGGAAAGCTGATACGCCTGCGCACCAAACCAGAAGGTCGCGGTAATGAGCATGAAGGCTGCGAAGGCGACGACGACCGCTTCGAGACGCGGAACGTTTGTGGCGCTGACCAGCGAGACGGGCCGCGCCCAGGGTCTTGGCAGCCAGGTGACGGCCTCCGCTTGCGGCGGGCGCGGCGGCTGCGCGCCGGGCGGCAGACTGGCGTCGCGCAGGAAGTTGCGCCACGCGGCCTCGTCCGGGATGTCCGGCCACCAGGCGCTGCTGACCAGTTGCCCCTGGCGCCAGACCTGCCCTTCGTAGCCCTCCAGGCTGTGAAGGAGGCGGACCCCCTCGGCCCGCGCGGGGTGCAACAGGGGCTCGGGAACCGTCGCAATCCGCCGCGGGTCGACTCCGGATGCGC
>JANJUO010000543.1 GCA_024710535.1 bacterium | reverse complement strand
AAAAAAGTTTTCGTAGTTGCGAAGACTGCCATAGCAAAACTTTGGAATTGAAATCCGTTCTTTATAATTATCAAAAAACAAGAAAAGTGGCATCGGACGGAATTATTGGAGGCAATTTAAAAGGAGATTCTAATTTTGCTGGCTTATCAAAAAATATAATTCTTGATTATCTTAGTTTGATAGTATTAGGAATGGTGGTATTTGGTTTGGCAATTCATTCTTATATAAGATGGTATTTCAAAAAAGTGAGGAATCAACAATGAAAAAAATAGAACTTTTTCCATATTGGATAAGAATTTGGCACTTGATTAGTTCAATGCTTTTTGTATTGCTATTATTTTCGGGAATTGGAATACATTTTGGAATAATTTCGATTCATACTGCATTAACTGTTCACGTTAGTTCGGGTGTGGCTTTAGCAGTTGCTTATTTGTTCTTTTTTATTGCAAATATTGCATCTGGTAATATAAAACATTATTTCAAAAAGCCGGAAAACTTTTTTGAAAATCTAAAGAAAGAACTTAAATATTATTTTTGGGATATTTTCCTAAAACAGGAATTACCATATAATCCTGAAAAATCTAAATTTGGCATTGTTAAGCAGATTATTCATGCTAAAATGATGTATTTTATTTTACCATTGATTATCATTACCGGCTTGATTTTATTCCTGCCAAACTTATTCAGCAAGGAAATTATGAAAGATTCAAGTATTTGGCTTGTTTCTCTCATTCATACAACTTTGGGCTATATTCTTACATTATTCTTCATTTTTCATGCATATTTAGGAACTACCGGAAAAACTGTTGGTGATTTGTTTTCAGGAATTATCAAAGGTTCGGTTCTTTACGAAGAAAAAAATGAAGAAGATACAGAGCAAATTGCAATTGCAAAGAAAGGTGCAAAAGCATTATTCCCAATTGCATTCTATAATCCGCTTACGATTTTGGGAACAATTTTATCGATAGTTTCTTTCATTTGTATTTTAATGCTCATGGTTTTCGATTTTGCAATTGGATTTGCAAATCCTTATGTTGGTATCATAACATTTATATTTCTACCGTCATTCATGGTTGGCGGTTTGATTCTTGTATTTTTTGGTGCTTTATGGCATCATAAAAAGAAAAAATCAGCAGAAAAAAGCGATAAACTTTTGCCCGTTATTGATTTCAATAAACCACGTACACAAAAAACAATTTTTATCGGTACAATTGGAGCAGTATTTTTACTTCTTTTAACAGTAGTTGGCAGTTTTCAGGCATTTCATTATACAGAATCTGATGAATTTTGCGGTACAGTTTGCCATAAAGTAATGCATCCTGAATATATCGCTTATCAAGATTCGCCACATTCACGAGTTGGCTGTGTGAAATGCCATATCGGATCCGGTGCTGATTGGTTTGTTAAAGCAAAAATTTCCGGCTCTTGGCAGTTGATTTCCTCTGCTTTGAATTTATATTCCAGACCAATTCCTACTCCGGTAGAGCATTTGCGTCCAGCTCAAGGAACTTGCGAACAATGCCACTGGCCCTCACATTTCAATGATGAAAAGAAAATTGTTTTCGACTTTTTTCAATCTGATGAAAAAAATACTGAAACAAAATTGACTATGCTTTTGAAAACAGGTGGCGGCACTCCAGAAGGTGGCGTTAATTCAGGCATTCACTGGCACATGAACATTGCAAATGAGATTCAATATCTTGCAACTGACGATAAAAGACAGGAAATTCCTTGGATGAGAGTAGTTTCGAGAATTAATGGCGATACCACAATTTATGTTCAAGACGGAATAAATATTACTCCTGATATGATCAAACCAGAAAAATTGAGAACAATGGATTGTATAGATTGCCATAATCGTCCATCGCATATTTATCATATTCCATATAAAGAAGTGAATAAATATATGTCGAATAATAGGATAGATAAAGATTTGCCATTCATAAAAAATCTTTCTGTTCAGATTTTGGAATCATATTCAATCAATCGCGAAAATTCCACAAATGAAATTGCCGGTTACATCAACAACTTTTATCAGAAATATTATCCTGATATAGCAAAAGAAAAGCAATATCAAATCGATAAAAGCATCGAAAATATAAACAGAATTTATTTGCGCAATTATTTCCCTGAAATGAAGGCAAATTGGAAACATTATCCGCATAATATCGGGCATTTATATACAAATGGATGTTTCCGCTGTCATGATGGCAAGCATAAATCTAAATTGGGAAAAGTTGTCTCGCATGATTGTAATGTTTGCCATACAATTATCGAACAGCAAGCACCAAACCAAACAGAAGTATCGCGTGGAATAGATTTGCCGTTTGCACATCCGGGAGGCGATAATCTAAATATCGAAAAACGACTTTGTGCGGATTGTCATGGGGTGAAACGCGCAAAATTGAAATTAGCAAGCAAGTAAAATTCAATAAAAAAATTCATCTCATTGTTTAAGTAATGAGATGAATGTTATACTTTATTTGCATAAACTGTTTATTAACAATCTATTAAAGAAAAAAATTTCAGTTATTTAGCACCTGACTAAAGCGCACATATTACAGATTCGGAAGTCAATATAGGGCTTTAGTCCTCAACTTAGAAATTAAAAAATAACATTTTCAATAGGTATTTAAATATTTATTGGATTAAATATTATCGAATTACTGGAAGAAATTATTTTTTAATTAATGTCTTTAAAGCAAAAAGGTAAGCACTTCTATACAAAATGCTTACCTTTTTCTCAAGTGCTCCCTGCGGGATTCGAACCCGCGGCCCATTGATTAAGAGTCAATTGCTCTGGCCAACTGAGCTAAGGAAGCATACAAAATTACAGATTTTTTCCGAATTAATAAAGATTTTAATTCAAAAAATTATTATCAAATCCAATTTGATTTGATTTCAAGAAGTTTATTCTTACAAAAATCAACTTTAAAGCAATGTAAGTGATTGTAAAATAATAATTAGAAATTTGAAAAATAAAATGTAAGAAATTTAACCTATTTACCTGCAATTTTAAAATAAGATTGGAACAAACAGTTCTAATGATTTCATTGCTTTGTTTTGAACTTTTCATAACCAGCAATTTGAAAGTTCGAAAAATAAAAATCTAAAAACAGCTAAGAAGTTATGAAAATTAAATAAATTTCATTAAACAATTTTATTTCTCTTGTTAATTATTTTTAAGTTCGTAATTTTGTAATTGGTTTTTGTACAATTTTAAAATTATTTTTGGAGTTAGAAATGACACCTTTTGTTAATGCCGAATATCTCGATTGGTCAAATCCTGAAAACGTTCAGAAACAAAAAGAAGCAATTGAATACGTAAAAGCAAACTTGGGAAAAGAATATCCAAACTATATTGACGGTAAAGAAGTATTTACTGATAAAAAAACTATTTCATACAATCCTGCACATCCTTCTGAAATAATCGGAACATTCCAAAAAGCAGGTCAGGCAGAAGCAGAAATGGCAGTTCAGTCAGCCGCTACAGCATTTGAAACTTGGAAATATACAAGCGCTGAAGAAAGAGCTAATTTCTTGTTTAAAGCGGCTGAAGAAGTAAGAAAACGCAGATTGGAAATTAATGCATGGATGATTGTAGAAGCCGGCAAAAATTTTGCAGAAGCCGATGCAGATACTTGCGAAGGAATTGACTTTTTGGAATTCTATGGCAGAGAAGCCTTGCGTTATGCTGAAATGCAACCATTGACACCTTGGGCTGGCGAAAAGAACGAATATTTCTATGTTCCACTTGGTGTGGGCGTTTGCGTACCACCTTGGAATTTCCCATTTGCTATTATGGCTGGTATCACAACTGCGGCTATTGCATCAGGTAATACTGTTGTTATGAAGCCATCTTCTGAAACCCCAATGATGGCGTGGCTATTGGCTGATATTTTCAATAAAATCGGCTTGCCAAAAGGCGTATTGAACTTCTTTGTTGCAAGTGGTGCCGAAGCAGGCGATTATCTTGTTGACCATCCAAAAACAGATCGGAAGAG
>JANJUO010000132.1 GCA_024710535.1 bacterium | reverse complement strand
TTAATTATTCTGGACATTTGAATACCATTCATTTGTGGCATTCCAACATCGCTCACAATAATATCCGGCTTTACCTGCTTGAATAATTCAACGCCTTCGATACCATTTCTGGCTACATAAATGTGATTAAAATGTCGCTTGAGTATAGAAGTAATAAATAGAAGTGATGGATCATCATCCTCTGCCACCATTACTTTATAATCAAATTTATTATTTATTCCTACGCTCATTTATCAGCATTTACAAGTTTCATTAATTGACCTGCAATTCTTTCAAGTGGTAATTGAGTTTGCACTCCTCCTACTTCAAACGCAACTTTAGGCATTCCATAGACAACAGAAGAAGCCTGATCCTGCCCTATTGTCTTGGCACCTGCATCAAACATCGCCTTCATACCTTTTGCGCCGTCACTGCCCATTCCTGTGAGAATTACGCCATAAGCATTGGCGCCAACATATTCTGCAACACTATGGAAGAGAACATCAACAGAAGGTCTATGTCCGCTTACTTTTTCATTCTGATCTAATTCTACAATATATTGACCACCGGAACGCTTTACTTTCATGTGATAATCACCGGGAGCAATTAATACTCTGCCTCGCAAAATTCTATCGCCATCTTCCGCTTCTTTCACATTCATCAAACAAATTTCATTTAATCTATCGGCAAATGTTTTTGTAAAACCTTTTGGCATGTGCTGAACCACAACAATTCCGGGTGTTGTTGGCGGTAATTCTTCAATAACTTGTCTGATTGCCTCAGTTCCTCCTGTTGATGCACCTATTGCAATCACTTTATCAGTAGATTCTGAAAGAGCTTTTGCAGTTGGGTCTTTTGTTACAGTAGTTTTTGGCTCAATTTTCTTATTTTTCCAATGTGCAACATTGGCAGTTGAAGCAATTTTCACTTTTGTTCTCAATTCATTCATCATTTCAGTTAATCCACGTGCTACATCTGTTGCAGGTTTTGATACATAATCAACAGCACCGGCTTCGAGTGCTTGAATTGTTATATATTTACCCTTTTGGGTTAGCGAACTTACTACAACAACAGGTACAGGAAATTGCGGCATTAATCTTCTCAAAAACTCAACTCCATCCATTCTCGGCATTTCTATATCCAAAGTCAAAACATCAGGACGAAATTTCACAATCATATCTCTACCAACAAAAACATCGGGTGCCGCACCAACAACTTCGAGACCATCATCAGCAGAAAGCCCTTTTTTTAAAATATCTCTAACAAGAGAAGAATCATCGATAATCAAAACTTTAATTTTTTTCATACAACTAATTCATTTAATATATTTATAAAACTTTTTTATATAGAGCGGGTTTGATATAGTGGTATCGAGTAAGATTGCGTTTCAAACTTTCCGAATGTCCAATAAACAAATATCCGTCCTGAACAGTTAAATCATAAAATTTGTCCACAAGATTTGTTCTTGTTTCTTCATCAAAATAAATCATCACATTTCTACAAAAAATTACATCAAATCTTTTTTTGAATGGAAATTGTGGATTCATTAAATTAAATCTTCTGAAGGTAACTTCTTTTTTTACTGTATCAATAACTTCGTAATCACCATTTTCATTTTTCTTGAAATACTTTTTTTTGAAATTTTCTTGCAAACTTCCTATTCTTTCAATAGGATAAATTCCTGCTTTTGCTGTTCCAAGCGCTTTTAATGATATATCAGTAGCGAGTACTCCTGCGTCCCAGTTTTTGTATTGTTCACCAAAAAACTCTTTCATAAGCATAACCAATGTATATGGCTCCTCTCCTGAGGAGCATCCTGCACTCCAAATTCTTATATCTTTCGAGTGATTTGCTTGGCATCTTTCAACAATTTCAGGCAAAGCGACTTTTTGGAAAAATTCAAAATGATCTTTCTCTCTTCCAAAAAAAGTATGATTGGTTGAAATAGTATTAGCGAGTTCGCTTAATGCCTCACCAGTTTTTTCTGCAATCAAATAATTATAATATTCTGAGAAATTATTTAATTTTAATTTTCTTAATGTTTTTTGTAATCTGCCATTTACCAATGCAATCTTATCTTCGCCAAGATTAATACCAATTTGTTTGTAAACAAAATTTCTAATGTTTACAAATTCTTCTTTTTTAATCTCTATAAAATCAACTGATTTAATTTCTTTGAAATTTTCCAATTTTTATCCTATACCCTTTCTGAATAAAATTAATCCTCATCATAATTATCAGAATCACCGGCAAGCATTCCGGCAAATTGATGGTCATCATCATATAATAATTTATGAATATCAAGAACAATTTTTACATTTGAATCAACTTTTCCCATACCATAAATAAATCTACTTTGTGAGCCTTTGTTTGTTAGTGGTGGTTTGGAAATTTGATTTTCAGGAATTGATAATACTTCGGCAACTTCATCAACTATCAGCCCAATATTCGTATTATTTACTTTTACAACGATGATACAGGCGCGATCGTCATATTCAATTTCTTCCATTCCAAATCTTAGCCGAACATCCACTATGGGCACAATAATACCCCTTAGATTTATTATGCCTTTGATATATTCTTTTATATTTGGTACTTCAGTTACCTTTTGAATACCAATAATTTCAGTAACATATCTTATTTCGAAAGCATAACTTTCTGTGCCGAGTACAAAAGTCAGATACCTATCTCTAAGGGTGTCTTCCTCTTCGAAATAATTATCATCATATACTGCTTGTTTATCATTATCTTTCATTTTCTTTCCTATGCTGATTTGATATTGTGAAAAAATTTGTGATTTGTAACTTCGGATAATTCAATCAAACTTTCAATATCCAAAATCAAACCGATACCACCATCACCTAAAATCATACAACCCATAATACCTGAAACTTTTCCTATATATTCAGTCAAACTTTTTATT
>JANJUO010000471.1 GCA_024710535.1 bacterium | reverse complement strand
TTTGCATTAAATTCTATTGAAAACTCAAGAAAGGAAATACTTGATGGTGTTCTTAGTGGAACAAAATTCAATGCCCTAAAATCCAATGGAGAAAAACTCCTAAGTGATGCAGTTTTAAAATCATTAATAGACAACTTTAATAAATATGAACTTAAGGATGAGAATTTTGAATTTCCTGATTTGTTGGGTGCAGCTTATGAATTTTTGATAAAACATTTTGCGGAAAGTGCTGGAAAAAAAGGCGGTGAATTTTATACACCTTCCGAAGTGGTTCAGCTTATGGCATTTATATTACAACCTGATGAAAGAGCTTCTATGTGTGATCCAACTGTTGGATCTGGCGGTTTACTGATTACTTTGAGAAATTATGTAGAAGCTCGCTATGGCAATGCTCGTAACTTATCTATTTTTGGGCAAGAACTCAAAGAAGGTATTTACAAAATGTGTAAAATGAACATGATATTTCATGGTATCCGAAATGCAAATATTAAAATGGGAGATACTCTTGCCAATCCATTACTTAAAGAAAATGGCATATTAACCAAATTCGATATTGTAGTTGCAAATCCACCATTCTCTCAGAATTACAAAACTGCTGGAATGCTACACAAAGAACGTTTCCAGAATTGGACAAGTACTAAAAAGCAAGCTGATTTTATGTTTTTGCAACACATGGTTGCTACTCTAAATAATGATGGACGAATGGCGGTTATTATGCCGCATGGTGTTTTATTTCGTGGAGGCGAAGAGCAAAAGATTCGAAGACGTTTAATAAATGCAGGACTTATTGAAGCAATTATTGGTTTGCCACCTGCATTATTTTTTGGAACAGGCATTCCTGCAAGTTTAATTATTATCAATAAGCATGGTGCTGGTAAACGAAATCATGTATTGTTTATCAATGCAGACAAAGAATTCAAAGAAGGCAAAAATCAAAACAAACTACGTTCGGAGGATATTGATAAAATCAGTTTTGTTTATCATAATAAAATCCAATTAGATAAATACAGCAAGCTTGTACATAAAGAAGAAATTGAAAAAGAAGAATACAATTGTAACATTCGCAGATATGTGGACAATTCCCCACCTGCCACAGCTCATGATGTACATGCTCATTTAAAAGGTGGTATTCCTGTTGCCGAAATAAATAGTTTGGACACTGATTTTAATTGTTATGATGGTCTAAAAGATAGTTTATTTACTAATTTAAAAACTGGTTACGACCAATTTGTGCCTACAATTGATAGTAAAGAAAAAATTAAGGAATTTATTGACAATAGCACTGGTAAAGAAAAAGCATTTGCTAAATATACCGAAAAAGTAAATGAGTTTTGGGCAACCGTTTTATCAAAAATAGAAGCCTTGCCTACCGATAAAAGCGTGTATGGTTTTACCAAACATTGCACCGCAAAGTTCTCTGATATAATGGGTGGAATTAGCAATCCCTTACTTTCCGAGTATCAACTGCGTGGATCTTTTGCTCAATATATAGAAGATTTGAAATATGATTTTAAAAGTGTTGCCGCCAGTGCTTGGAAAGCAGATCTCATACCTGATGATGAAATATTAGAAAGTCAATTTCCTGAAGTTTTAGCTAATTACCGCAATGCTTTAGCCAGACGAGATGAGTTGGTAACTCTATTTGAAACAGTAAACGAATTGGAAGAAGGCGAATGGAATGAAGAGGATTATGAAGCTATTCCCGAAAAATTAATTACCGAAATAAAATTACAGATAAAAAATAATACAAGTCTGAAAACAGTGTTGGCTAAAGAATTGGCTAAAATAGCAAAGCAAATAAAGGCTTACGAAAAAGAACTGAGCAGAAAGAAAGCCAAAACAAAAAAAAATCAACAGCAAAATCAACTCGATTTAGCTTTAGAGCCATCGCAAGTAGATGAAAAAACCAGTGCAAAAGAGAAAGAAGCAAAAGAGCAAATAGAACGGCTAAACTCTAAAGTAAAAGAAATTGAAAATGAAATAGCCCATTATGATGATGCCATAAATGCCGATATCGATAGTATAAAAAATCATGTAGCATTGGAAGAAGAGCTAAAAAAATGCCGCACTGAAATAAAAGAATTGGATAAAATCAAAGAAATATTAGTAGAAGAAGCAAGAGCAAAAATAACAGCGGAAGAAGCTAAAGAACTAATTATAAAAAGATGGGAAAGAACTTTACATTCTGTAATTAATGGCTATCAGGAAAGACATACCCGAAGCTTAATTCATGCAATTGAAGAGTTGTATGATAAATATACAACTACTTTGGAGGATATTCTTAATTCAAGAGAAAAAGAAACCCAATTGCTTAATAACTTTTTAATGGAATTGGGATATGAGTAAGTGGGAAGAAACTCAAATAAAAGATTTTGGTAGAGTAATTACTGGTTTTACCCCTCCAACACAAGATTTAAAACTTTGGCAAGGGAATATCCCTTTCTATTCACCTGCTGATTTTAGAGATGGTGTCTATTGTCTTGAAACAGAAAGAACGGTCAATCTAAAAGCATTAGCTAATGATAGAATTGTTCAAGAAAATTCATTAATGGTTACTTGTATAGCCAGTATTGGCAAAATAGCTTTAGCCCAAAAAACAGGAATTTCAAATCAACAAATCAATACAATAAATTTTAATGAAAAATTTGACCCTTATTATGGTTATTATCTAATTAAATTTAACCTAAACAAACTGTTAAGATTATCGGGTTCAACAACAATTCCAATTGTAAACAAGACAGATTTTGAAAATATACTGATTAAGCACCATTCTGATATAAAGGAACAACAAAAAATCGCCCGTATCCTATCTACTGCCGATACTGTAATAGAAAAAACACAAGATGCCATTGCCAAATACAAAGCTATTAAACAAGGAATGCTTCACGATTTATTTACTCGTGGCATTGATACTCAAACAGGCAAACTTCGACCAAAAAAAGAAGATGCTCCTGATTTATATAAAGAAAGTGAGCTGGGGTGGATTCCGAAGGAGTGGAGTGAAGGGAAATTAAGTGATTATTTTAAACTATTAAAAAGTGGTTTGTCTAGATTATTATCGGAACAAGATATTGGTTTACCAGTATTGATTTCTGGGAATATCCAAAATAACAAAATTGATTTCTCTTCACTTCGTTATTGGTTTAAAAAAGATCCACAAGGAGCAGATACAGATAATTTTATTCTTGATCCTGGTGATATTCTTCTCTGCTTTATTAATAGTGTTGACCAGATTGGGAAGGTTGCTATTTATGAAGGTTTTATTCGAGATTGTATTTATACAACAAATCTTTTTAGAATAAAAGCATCTGAAAAAACAAATTCAAAATTTCTTTATTATCTACTTTGCTCTGAAGTTGTTCAAAATGAAATTAAAGTAATAGTTAAGCCTGCTGTTAATCAGGCTTCATTTACAACAAAGGATTTTTCTAAAATACCTGTCCCAATTATTCCTACAAATGAACAAGAGTTAATAAAAGTGAAATTTGAACAAATTGATAGTTTAATCTATAACGAACAAAACTACCTACAAAAGCTTCAGCAAATAAAATCAGGCTTAATGGCAGATTTGTTGAGCGGTAAGAAATTAGTAAGCGTTCCAAACGAATTAACAACCGAGACGAGTAAATAATATGGCAAAAAAAATAAAACCAGCATCCGAAGGTTTCAACGAAATACTGCTATATACCACCCCCAGCGGAAAGGTAAAAGTAGAAATATATCTGCAAAACGAAACGATATGGCTCACACAACAAAAAATGGCAGATTTGTTTGGGGTGGACCGAACGGTAGTAACCAAACACATTGGCAACATTTTTAAGTCAGGCGAATTGAATGAGCAAGTGGTATGTGCAAATTTTACACATACCACTCCACACGGTGCTATTATAGGTAAAACACAGGAAACCATTACTAAGTTTTACAATCTTGATGTAATTATTTCTGTTGGTTATCGTGTAAACAGTACACAAGCAACGGCATTTCGAATATGGGCAACCGAACGGCTAAAAGAATATATCATAAAGGGATTTACGATGGACGATGAACGCCTAAAGAACCCAAACAATATATTTGGCAAAGATTATTTTGAAGAACAACTGGCTCGAATTAGAGATATACGCAGTAGCGAACGCAGGTTTTATCAAAAAATAACAGATATTTATGCTTCTTGCAGTGCCGATTACAATAAAAATGCTGAAATTACAAAATCCTTTTATGCAATTGTTCAAAACAAATTGCATTGGGCAATTACCAAACAAACCGCTGCCGAAATAATATCGTCAAGAGCAGACAGCAACAAAGAAAACATGGGGCTTACCACTTGGAAAAACGCACCAGATGGAAAAATTAGAAAAACAGATGTGGGCATTGCCAAAAATTATTTGAACGAAAAAGAATTGAACAGTTTAAACAGAATAGTAACCATGTATTTGGATTATGCAGAAAATCAGGCAGAGAAAGGCGTAGTGATGTACATGAAAGATTGGATTGTAAAATTGGATGCGTTTTTACAGTTTAATGAAGTTGCTATACTAAATGACGCTGGAAAGGTTTCGCACGAAGTAGCTTTGGCTTTAGCCGAAAGTGAATTTGAAAAATACACCATTCAACAAGACAAAATTATGGAAAGCGATTTCGACAAAGCCATTAAAAAACTAAATCCACCAACCGATAAAACGAGTAATTAATATGGCAGAATATATAAATGTAGAAAAACCTTTTCTTGAAAAACTTCGCCAAATTCGTTGGGAAGTATATGATAATGGTGCGGGTGGTATTCCAGAAGACCCAAATGATTCTTTTCGAGCTTCATTTAATGAAGTTATTTTAAAAGATATATTTAAAGCATCAATTTATAAATTGAATCCTTGGATTACTGAGGATCAATTCAAATATTGCTTTGATAAAATTACAGTACATGGCAATAAAGATTTGCTTACTGTCAATAAAAATATTTTTGATTTATTGCTCAAAGGAATTACACTTCCTGGCAAAAATAAACTTACTGGGATTGAGAACCCAACTGTTCATTTAATTGATTTTGCCAATTATAAAAACAATTCATTCATTGCTATCAATCAATTTAGAGTTGATACGCCAAACAGAGCCAAGAAGTTTATCATTCCAGACATAGTATGCTTTGTTAATGGGATGCCTATTGTTGTAATTGAGTGTAAAGATTTGTACTCTCCTGGACCATTAAGCGAATCTTTCAGGCAAATAAGCAGATACAGCAATCAAAGAGAGGATTATTTTAGTAGTGAAGAAGGTGAAGAAAAATTGTTTCACACAAATTTGTTTAGTGTTATCACCCATGGATTAGAAGCACGGTTTGGCACAATCTGTTCAGATTTTGATTATTATTTAAAATGGGTGGATATTTTCCCAGAAGAATACCAGACCATTCCACCCGACAACACCATCTCTATAGAACCAAATAGTCAGCGTCAAGAGGTTTTAATTCTTGGAATGTTTAATCATGAAATATTGATAGATATTCTAAAGAATTTTACACTTTATATACAGCTAAAAAGCGGGCTGGATATTAAAATAATTTGTAGATATCAGCAATACAGAGCCGTTCGAAAAATGGTAGATCGCTTAAAAACCGGTACCGACTTTAAAGAACGAAGTGGAGTAATTTGGCATACACAAGGTAGTGGCAAAAGTCTTACTATGGCATTCTTGGTTCGCAAGATGCGTTCATCATTCGATTTAAAAGATTATAAAATTCTAATGGTCGTAGATAGAATTGATTTAGAAGATCAATTATTAGAAACAGCTGAATTGGTGGAAAGGACAAATAAAATTGAAACTAAAAAAGATTTAGTTACATTAGAAAGCGATACAAATAACCTTAATATGGTAATGCTTCATAAGTTTAATAAAAATCAAACTATAACATCAGAAACATTGTTAATGTTGGGTGTTATTCCTAAATACGAAGAATATCCTTTGATCAATAATAGCGAAAGGATATTAATTTTAGTAGATGAAGCCCATCGTTCGCAGGGCAATGATATGGGCAAAAATTTGTTTTTAGCATTTCCTAATGCAACAAGAATTGGCTTTACGGGAACTCCATTAATAACTGAGCGTCACAAAAAACAAACTGCTGAAAGATTTTATCAATTAAAAGACCAATATATAGATACTTATAAAATGAATAATGCAGTTGCCGATGGTGCAACCGTTGATATTAAATATATTGGCAAAAAAACATCCGATAAAATAAAGGATAAAGAAGTCTTTGATTTGGAATACGAACATACTTTTAAAAATAGAACCGATGCAGAAAAGCAAGAGATCCATAAAAGATATGGCACGATGGTTGCTTTTCTGGAATCAAAGGAAAGAGTAAAAGAAATTTCAGCAGATATATTGAACCATTATATAAATGAGATTTTACCTAATGGATTTAAAGCTCAAGTTGTTGTATCAAGTATTATTGCTGCTGTTCGGTATAAAATTGTTTTAAATAATCTAATAGCAGAACGCTTGAAGTTGGAAGAGGAAAAAATAGGTGAAGAAAAAAATGAAACCCTGATTTCAAGGTTGAGAATATTGAAAGCACATGCAATTGTATCGGACACTGGAACAAACGAAGAAGAATATATTACATCTGCTCGTAAAGATGCTAATGATGAAGATGCTATTAATAATTTCAAGAAAGATTTTAATACCAATGATCCAGAAAAAAGACTAACAGGTATAGGTTTTCTATGTGTTTGCGATAAATTGTTAACTGGCTTTGATGCTCCGATTGAACAAGTAATGTATCTGGATAAAAACCTAAGGGAGCATGATCTATTGCAAGCAATAGCCAGAGTAAACAGAACAAAAAAAGGAAAAACCCATGGTTTGGTAGTTGACTATTTCGGTATTACAAAAAACCTAAATCTTGCCTTAGGTATATACACAGACCAAGAAGCGAATGATAACCAAGCAACTCTGGAAGAATTCAAAGAATACTTCAAAGATATCAATGATGAAATTCCAGAATTAGAGCTAAGATATAATAAAATAATTCAATTTTATGAAACTAATGGAATACTAGATTTTGAAGATTTTCTTCAACAGAAAACAGCTTCAAACAGGGAGATTAAATTAGTTGAAGAAGTAATTGAATTGGTTGCAGATTTAAAGCTGAGAGCCGAGTTTGATGTATTAGTTAAGAATTTTTTCGACCGCTTAGATCTTTTATTTAGCGAAGCTGATACACAGCGTAAATTCTGGATACCAGCAAAACGTATAGGTTATCTGCTTTGGCGTATTCAGTATCATTACAAAGATACGCCTTTGGATATTGGTTGGGCAAGTGAAAAAGTTCGCAGGCTTATCGATAAGCATTTAGAGTCGATGGGCATCAAACAAAATGTGGATGAAGTTTCAATATTCTCAGATGACTTTCCTATAAAAATAAACAGTTTATATGGAAATAGCAAATCAAAGGCATCTGCAATGGAACATGCATTGAGGGGGCATATAAAAGTAAATTTACAAAATAGCGACCCTGCACTTTATCAGAAAATTAAGGACAGAATTGATGCTTTGATTAAGAAATATCAAAACAACTGGGATCAATTAGTAGTTGAGTTAGAAGAGTTACGCAAAGAAGCAGCAGCTGGTAGAAGTGAAACTGAATTAAAAGTACCCATTTATCAAGCTCCATTTTTTGAATTAATTTGTATGGCTTGTGAAAATGATGAACAAAATTCAAAAGAATCTGAGCTTATATTATTATCGAATGAAGTAATGACATCTATATTTGATAGTATTGTAATTTCTGGCTTTTGGAACAAACCAGATGAAACTTTATTGTTAAAAGGAAAAATTGAACAAAAAATTCGCTTCTCAGGTATTCCAAGTATTGAAACTAAGGATAAAGAAATTACAACAGATATTTTGAATCTTACAAAAAATAATCATTTTGAAATTCTCAGGTCTTTGGATGAACATAAACGGTCTTGAAATAGAAATAAAAAGGTCGAATAGAACCAAAACCCTTTCTATAAATATTGAAAGGGATGGTTCTGTTAATGTTATTGTTCCAATTGATTTTGAAGAATCAAAAATCTTGGAGATTGTAAAATTAAAAGAATATGAAATTCATAAACAGATAACCTATAAGAGAGAATTAAACAAAGAAAGTATTAATAGGAAATTTTTACCAGGTCAATCTTTTTTATACTTAGGAAAAAGTTATAATCTTCAAATTGTTGAAAATCAACAAGAACCTTTAAAACTTAGTAACGACAAATTTTTATTGTCTTCAAAATCATTAGATAAAGCTGAAGATGTATTTATTAAATTTTATAAGGTAAATGGTAAACCTATTTTAGAGAATAGGATTAATTATTATAAAGATTTTATTAAAGAAAAACCAAACGAAATTAAAATTGTTGATTTAAAAACTCGATGGGCTTCATGCACTCCCTTAGGCAATTTAAACTTTCATTGGAAATGCTTTATGGCGCCGCCAGCTGTTTTGGATTATTTAATTGTTCATGAATTAATACATTTAAAACACTTAAATCATTCACGAGCTTTTTGGGATGATGTTTCGATAATAATTCCCGATTATAAAACACATGAGGATTGGCTTAGAAAAAATGGAGTGAAATTAACATTGAACGATAATTTATAAAATATATGCTAATAGATACAATTCAAGTTCATACATCTTTTAAGATAATTATAATTCAGTCCATTTGCTTTTATATATTTAAAAAAAACCTTCCGAATTGGAAGGTTTTTTTAAGAGTGTATTCTCAGACAATTGATGTTTTGCTTTCGATTGATGCTGATATAGACGAGGTGGTTCCAAAGGAAAAAGTTGTGATTCTGATTGCGGATATTGATTCGTTTTTCGTTATGACCGAAAGTTCATTCAATACTCGCTTTCTTGAATTTTGCACAAAGAATAATATTCCAATACATTTTTTTTATCGTTATGGTTATTATACGGGTACATTCTATCCGAGGGACTATTTACTTAGCGGAAGGT
>JANJUO010000376.1 GCA_024710535.1 bacterium | reverse complement strand
GATAATTTTCCGACTGCTTGATGATGATTGCTATTAACAATTCCCTCGTGCTCGCCTGTTATTTTATACAGAAGAGTATTTTTTTTGACAAGAATCTTATGATTTGCATCCGCATCTGCAATTTGATGTTTAACTTTGCTTTGCGGTATATCTTGTGGAATATCTACAATCAAATCTCCGCCTAATGCTACATTCAAGATTTGTTCGCCACGACAAACTCCAAGAATTGGCATTTCCATTTTCAGAGCACGCCTAATCAATTCAAGTTCGAGCGAATCTCTATGTAAATCGATTTGGCAACGTGAAGAATCTGCTTCCTTGTTGTAATGTTTGGGATGTAAATCAGGACCACCACTCAATAGCAAGCCATTTACTCCGGCAATTGCCATAACAGCATCATCGTAATTCATTTTGTTTAAGTCAATTGTTTCGATAGTTGGGTCAGTTTTTTTTAACCACTTATCGTATTTTTCGTAGTTTTCACTACCACTTGCTTTTGAAATAGCAATTTTTACAACAGGTTTGTATTGATTGCCAGTTGAGCAACCAATAAACGCCAAAGCCAAAAGCAAAAACAAAGAAATACTAACTTTTTTCATAAGATTTTCCTTTTTTGAACAAATTATTTACGGCTTTAAAGAAATTTTCTTTGCCTTCGGTAATTTGTAAAGATATAGGATAAACATAACAATTTATATTGTGCAATTCGAAAAACTCTTTGTATTTCAATAATTTAGCCGCATCTTTTTCTGTGGTTGCCAAATTAAAGCAACGGTTTTTGTCGCAAATTTCTTTTATTTTTTCTAAATCAGAATTTTTATAATTGTGGTGATCATCATAAGAAATTTTTTCAATTAAATTATATCCTGAGCTTGCAATCATATCAAAAAATCTCAATGGCTTTGCGATTCCTGCAAATGCAATCACCCCTTTTTGCACATTTTTAACCTCATGTAGTTTCAGAATTTGTTTATTTCTGATTTCATAAGGATTAGTTTGAAGTGGCTTCACTCGAATTACGATTGTTGTTTCATCCACGAATGGCTTTATCTTTTCATCAAAAGGTATGTTTCCTGCAAGACAAACTATATCTGCACGACTTAATGATGATAATGGCTCACGCAGTCTGCCTTTTGGCATCAATTCAGGATTGTCGAGGGTTTCCTTATCGATAAGCACAATATCCAAATCGCGGCTTAATTGACGATGCTGAAATCCATCATCTACAATTATGCAATCAATATCAAATTTGTCTTGAATTTCAAGGGCTCCCTTCCACTTTTCTTCAACAGCCATAACTGGGACATTTAATGCATTTGCAAGCAAAACCATTTCATCGCCACCAGTTTCGGCATCAACAAGTATATTTTTACCGTCACAAACAACTATATCACCTTTGGATTGTCTTTTATAGCCCTTGCCAATAATTCCGGGAGTTTTTTTTCTGGATTGTAAATATTTAGTAAGCATTGCTACGAATGGAGTTTTGCCTGTGCCACCAACAGATAAATTGCCAACGCTAATTACAGGAATTCTACATTTAGTGATTTCCTGTTTTTCATCAAAATTTTTATTTCTGACTTCAACGACTTTTCCGAAAATTTTCGAAAGTAAATTTTTGAACATACAGCACACCAATTGATTATATTGATATTCTATTTAATTGATTTAATTCTATTTCCAATAAGCTAATCTTTTCATCTATTTCTTGTTTTGAAAAATCTTTTTTGAAATTATATTCATTACTAAAATCTAATATAATCTTTGCAAACGGCATAACCAAATAAAATCTATCCCAACTATTCAAAATAATTTTATTTTTTACTTTTATACCTGCTAAAACTAAAGGTATTTCTGCTCTTTGCGAAGTTATTACAGCTCCGGCTTTCATTCTATAAATTGGTCCCTGCGGTCCGTCGGGTGTTATCAAAAGATAACCTTTGGGGGCTAATTCAATCATATCCTGCAGAACTTCTTTGCCATTTCTGGAGGATGAGCCACGCAATACAGTAAATTTCCATTTTTTTAATAATTGAGTGAGAATTTCCCCATCCTTACTAAGACTAACTACTGCAAAAGCATTTTTTTTATCAAAAAATTTCCAAATTGGCAGCATTGTTCCATGCCAAAAAGCAATAACTGCCGGACAATTAGGCACATTCCCATGAATTTCATACCGCCAAGTTTTGCTAATAAGATTCAAAATAAATATTGCAAATCTATGTTTGAAACTCATTATTCTGCCCTTTGAACAAGCATATAAAGGCGGTCATTGATGGTTCCGAGAGTTTCATAAGTATCTGCTAATCTATTATAAATCGGGGCTATTGTATAATCAACCATAAAATCAACTTCGAAATCTTTTTTCTCTAGAAATCTCTTAATTAATGTGTAATAGGATGAAAGTGCATAAGTTCTGCCATTAGGCTTGATAGCAATTGAAGTTTTTACCTCCATATCGGTATTCATCGGGTATCTTTTTCCATTGATGACCAAATAACATTCCAAATCACAAGTTATGAAATATAAAAATTGACCATCAACAGAAAATTTTGGACTTCCACAATTTCTCTCGCATGAATAAACAGTATTATTGAATATTATAAGCGGATTTGTTTTGTCGATTGCTCTGTAAGCAACCATTGATTCATAAGGATGTAGTACCAAGTCGATAATGCTATCATAATAAGCACCAATAAGCGGTTCGTAATATTCATCAGATAAAGTTACAACGATGTATCTTCCGTTTCCAGCTTTAGCAATAAATGCCGCAACAGTACCAAAAAGATTCATTTTTTGCTCGTAAATTGCATAATAACTCTCGCTAATCTGTTTGTTATCTGTATAAACCTGCCATAAATTTCCATTTCGAACTGCATAAACAAACTTTCCATCTTTCCAAAAACCAATTGGTTTGATATCATCATAACCGCTTGTTTCTATTCCATTTATATTCAAAACATAAGTACTGCCACGATAGCCAAGAAAGGCAAATCTATTTCCTGAATAATCAATAAATAATCTGCCCATTCTATTTGTTACTTCAACTTTTTTATCTCCTATGATTATTGTCTCTAAACTGCCGGAATAATAGGAGAAAATAAGTTTTT